>WREJ01000104.1 GCA_009779395.1 Coriobacteriia bacterium | reverse complement strand
GCCCAAAGAGTGCCATTTGCTTTTATAGCAAGAGAGTGATTGGTTCCTGCAGACGCCTGTGTCCAGTTACTCTCATTTCCTACTTGGGTAGGTACTAATTCGGTACCCACAGCAGTATCAAGCCCTGTTCTTCCATTTAGGTTACTTCCCCATGTCCAGAGAGTACCATCCGCCCTGACGGCGAGGGAGTGGAAACTTCCTGCGGACACCTGTGCCCAGTTAGTAGCAGTCCCTATTTGTGCAGGTGTCGATTGCACACCCACCAAAGTACCCAGTCCCGTTGCACCGCTTGTGTTATTTCCCCATGCCCAGAGGGTACCGTCTGATCTGATGCCAAGGCTGTGATGCTGTCCCGAAGACACCGACAACCAGTTAGTAGCAGTACCTACCTGTGTCGGCACAAGGGTGTTGCCCGTAGTAATGCCCCGTCCTGTTCTGCCATTGTCGTTAGCTCCCCATGCCCAGAGCGTACCATCTGCCCTAATAGCAAGAGAATGCTCCCATCCTGCAGACACCTGTGTCCAGTTAGTCGCAGTATCTACTTGAATAGGCACTAATTGATTGCCTGTCACAGTACTCCGTCCTGTTCTAGCATTTAAGTTACTTCCCCATGCCCAGAGGGTACCGTCTGTTCTAGTAGCAAGAGAATGAGCATCTCCTGCAGACACCTGTGCCCAGTTAGTAGCAGTATCTACTTGAACAGGCACTACTTGATTGCCCACAGTGGTATTAAGCCCTGTCCTAGCATTGCTGTTCCATCCCCATGCCCAGAGCGTACCATCTGGCTTGATGGCTAAGGAGTGGCCAGATCCTGCAGAAAAGGTTGTTGCTCCCTGCGAAATATCTAAACTCGAAAGCAATGCAATACCACCAGAAACCACAGTTGGTGTTTCATTAGGTGCAAATGCATCATCTGCTGGTGAAAGCATATTCTGAATTTGCGTGACTACCGGATCAAAAACTGACTGAACTGCCGAAGAATTCGCTGCCGCTAGAAAGGGTAAAGCCAGAAGAAAAATTGCTGCTAGAAGCAGCGCGCCCTTAGATTTTCTGGAGAGCCCCCCCCCCCCCCGGAATTTGGACATTTTAGCGGTCATGGCAGTCTCACTTTCGTTTCGGTTACAGCTTGGATGGTACTGTCTTCGCTAGCCGAAAAATTGTACCACCCGCGCTTGTACTTCCTCAAAATGTTCACTTTTTGCCTGTTTTGCAGGGTAAAATAGCTGTGCTGTACATAAAAAACTGAAGGGGATGCAGATGACCACTGTTACAAAATTACAGAATGCCCGTGTTGTGCTGACCGCCTGCGTGCTGCTTAACCTGTCCATCCAAATCCTCTATGTCTGGAGTCTGATACGGGTCGAACTGCTTAGTCAGTGGGCGTGGACACCTACTCAGGCGGGTCTTCCCTTTACCTTGGTGCTGGTGTTTTTTGCAACAGGCGCGCTGATTGGTGGTCGCCTGCAGGATAAATTTGGACCGCGCTGGGTTGCTGCATCAGGTGGTCTGATGGTTGGCTCAGGGCTTATGCTCGCAGGTCTTGCCGGGAACAATCCTGTTGGCGTTGCCCTTGCCTTTGGTGTCCTGACCGGTCTGGGTATTGGCTTTGGCTATGGTAGCGTGCTGCCCACTGCTCTTAAGTGGTTCCATCCCAGCAAAAAGGGTCTGATTGGCGGCATGGTCTTGGGTGGCTTTGCCCTGGCATCGGTGCTGTATGCCCCTATTACCGGCGGTCTTTTGAGCAGCACGTCCATTGAAAACACCTTTTTCTCGCTGGGTGTTGGTGTTGCTCTTGTCAGTTTTATTATTGCTCAGTTTGTCAGAAACCCCCCCACGGGCTACAGCGCCCCTGAACCAAAAAACCTTGCCCAGGCAGCGGTCACCGAAGCCCCGCTTGACTTTGACTTTAAGCAAATGTTTAAAACGCGCGTCTTTTACCTGATGTTTGCTACCTTTGCTTTGGTTGCCTCTATAGGGCTTATGATGATTGGTAACGTTGCCAATATCACCAAGCTGCAACTAGAAGGCGCCGACAGCATAACTATCGCAGGTATTGCTGTTGGTGCTTTTCTTATTAGCTTTGTTGCTGTCGTAAACACTGCTGGCAGAATCGCTGGTGGCAGTCTGTCAGATCGCATTGGACGCATCAATACGCTGCTTATTGCGATTGTGCTGCAAATGGCCAATATGCTGCTGTTTTCGCTGTATCTGAACCTACCACTGCTGATAGTAGGCTTCGCGCTGGTGGGTCTGTGTTTTGGCGTATTTCTGACCATGTTCCCCGCGCTGACGGGCGATCAATTTGGTCTGAAAAACTACGGTTTTAACTACGGCATCATGTACATGGCATACGGTGTAGCGGGACTACTTGCGCCAGTGATTGCCGATAACCTGTTCCACCTACAGGGAGACTTCCAGATCACCTATCTGGTCTGTGCGGCGATGATGGTCGTAGCAATTGGACTGACTCTGCTGCTAAAACGTGCCCTTGATGCGCGTAATCTTCAGCTAGATGCCTTGCGCGCACAGCAGGAAAATCGCAACTGAAAAAGGTCGCACAACTTACGGAGTCTTTCTCCATAATCTGCACACAACTTTTCAGCGATTTCACCGAAAAGTGAGACGTGCAAGCGCTGTGCTTTCGCTGTACTTTATGTAATCAGCTTTCTTTCAAGGGCGATACGAATGGCGTCGATACTGTTGCCTGCGCCCAGCTTGCGATAGATTGACTGTAGTGCTTTTTTGACAGTGTTGATCGACAGGTGACGGTTTTCTGCTATCTCGTCACGGGACAAGCCGTGGTAGAGGTCAATTAGCACTTCTCGTTCTCGGTCAGACAGGGCAGGTAGGTTTTTTCTGTCTGCCGGATTTTTGAAAGCGTTTGCAACAATGGCACGTTTTTTGTCATAGATGGACGCCTTGCGGTCAATTGACTTTAGCCACTCTGCGTCAATGCTGCAGTCCTCCTCTTTGCCCGCAAGCACCAGCAAGGGATGTAAGTCCTTGCCCAACTCGATAAAAAACATCTCGAACACACCCTCAAAGGACAACTCATAGGCCTTTTCAAGGTCTGCTACAGCAGCCGCTGTGTCCCCCGTGTGCAGGCGTGCGATAGCAGTAAGCAGAGTCAGGCGTATCTCGCCAAAGATAAAGCGTTCATGCGGCTTGCGCGGATAGGAATTCAGCAGCAGGTTTAATGCCTGCTGGTAGTTTTTAGCTGCAATATGGTAGTAGGCGTTAACCCAGAGTTCGCGTATAGGCAGACGAAGTTCAGAGGAAGTCTCTGCTTCGCTCATGACAAACCAGCGTGGCACCTGATCGAGCAGTCCAATCCTGGCATAGAACATACCCACATACAGGTCGTAGTACAGCTGCCGACTGCAAAAATCAGGGTTGTCCAGGTGAGCGCCCAGCTGCTGCAGCAAGTCTTTTACCAGCGCAACATTGCCCTCTTGCAGGGCACTACTCAGCAGATACTTTTCTGCCAAAGCAACAATGCTGTACTGCTTCTTTTCTCGTGCTGTCTGCATTGCCCTGTATGCGTGCTTGCGCGCTTCTGCTTGCTGGTTCTTGAAGTAGGCGTATTCGCAGGCAACCAAGTCTGCCGCCCCAGCATAAAAGCCGTAGGCAGTTTGGGCAGTGTAGACCTCGCTTTGCTGGACGTACTCTAAAAAACGGTCCAAAGCTTGCAAATCAGCACCCACACCAACCGAGCAGACAAAAGACCGCGTGTTAGCGTTAATAAAGGCTCCCGTTGCTTTCGCTGGCTGGATCGAACCACGCTGGTAGTACTCTATCGATTTTTGCAGGTACTGCGCGCCGTCGTAGCGATGAGTATAGACGCACAAATAGGTCGAGAGGTAGGACAGCGTACTATAGGTCGTCGAGAGAATCACCAGCGCGAGAGGGTCGTCTTTGTCCTCCCACTGCTCGGCTGTTTTAAGCAGCAGTTCCTGCGCTTGTTCGTAGCGACCCATTCCCACTAACATCAGAGGAATAAAGCAACTTTTCAGAAAAATCGCATTGGGGTCAGGACGACCATCGGCATCACTGCTGCCCATCGATTCTAAAATGTGCAGAAAATACTCGCTGGTATCAGGCGACAGTTGAAAGGGGTGAGAAAAGAAAGCATGCATCATAGCTTCGTACTGAAAAGACTGAGCGTAGTAGTAGACGGCATCTATAAAAAAGTTGTTCTCGTCGCACCACTGGGCAGCAAAGCGATAGACTTCCTGCGTCTCGTCCTCGCTTAAAATGTCGCGCTTGCTGTTTAAAAACTCTAGGTACAGCGGATGAATGGTCAGGTCATTGGTAAAGGTATTAAACCAGATAAAAGACGCAAGCCCCGACGCACTTTGCAGAAAATCAGCATCGCCAGCAATCATCTGCAAAGGAG
>WREJ01000103.1 GCA_009779395.1 Coriobacteriia bacterium | reverse complement strand
GTCAGATAACGGAAGCATTGCCGGAACAAGTGGCAGTGGTGACTACCTGCTCTTTAGTAATGGTGCAACACAAACAGTGAGTCTGCGTCACGGTCAAACTCTTGTCTTTGCCGGAACTCACGTAGGTGCTCGCTACAGTGTTACCGAACAAGCTGCAGCTAACTACACACCTTCAGTTGCTGTTCTTACTGGTGGTCTGCCAGTGACGGTAGCGCCAGCAGATGTGCCAAACACGGCTCTGACCGTACCAACACAAATCTTGGGTGAGGCAACAAACAGCGCAGCCTTTACCAACACACATTCTGCTGTTATCGAGGCAGGACTTGACATCGGTAACTTTGGCTCAGCTCTACTGCTGATGGCAGTTGTTGGTTTGCTCGTGATAGTTAGTGTGACCAGACGCAGTAAACGTGAGATGGAGTTACAAGTACTAGGATACTAACTAACACCGAGCACCAGGGTGCTCCAGGTGGGCAGAATCTATGAGGATTGAAAAATCCCCTTGTGAAGCGTAGTCAGCTACGTAAGCAAGGGGATTTTTTGATTCCGACGCCGAGTCTGGCCGCCTGGTGTGCCCTGGAGCAGGGCACGTTCAGAAATGGACGCGCTCTGCCAATTATTAGAAAATACTCTATTCAATGATTTGCAAATTTTGCCTACTTTCATACATTGTGCTAGAATCTACGCCTGTTGTAAACAAGAATTACGCCGATTGAACAGTGTGGTTTGCGTAGACCGCCAATCAGGCAATTTATTTTGCTGGTGAGGAGCCCGACGTGAAGAAGCGCATACAACGGCAAGAAGTCATTCGCGAAATTGTGCGCAAAAAGCGTATTAGGACGCAGCATGAACTGGTCGATATTTTGGTGACGCGAGGATACAAGTGTACCCAGGCGACCGTTTCGCGCGACGTTGAAGAGCTCAAACTGACCAAATCGAATGGTGGTTACTACGTGCTGGCAGAGGATCAACATCTGCAGAGAATGGTCCATGACCTGACCGAGAAAATCTCGCGGGCGGGTAACTTGATTATGGTACATGCTCAGGGTGGTACTGCTGCTGGTGTGGCTGCTGCTATTGATCAGGCGGGTCTCGAGGGAGTATTGGGCACTGTTTCTGGTGACACCACCTTGCTTGCCGTGTGCACCGACGAAGAAAGTGCTGCAGCTGTCGAAGAAGAACTGCACTACTATACTGGTGAGGTCGAGAGAGCGTGAGACCATTAGTCGCCAGAGCCATCTTTTGTTCACGACGAATCTAGCAAGAGTTCGCCGACCGGTGCTCTGCGCGGTGACTCTTGCCCTAATTTGCGCGATTTCAGATGAAGTCGCTGTTTTGTCGTAGTAAGTGATGCTAAAGATATTGATTTGAGGAGTCGTGAACTTATGTCTAAAGGAATTTGCATACTAGCGTATTCAGGTGGTCTTGATACCTCTGTTTGCATTCGCTGGATTATTGAAAACTATCATCTGGATGTCATTGCCTGTGTGGTCGATGTGGGGCAAGAACAGGACGAAGACCTGGACGCCATTCAGAAAAAGGCACTACAGATTGGTGCTGTCGAGTCACTGGTCTTAGACGTCAAGGACGAGTTTGCCCATGAATATGTCGCTCTGTCACTGATGACAAACGGCATGTATGAAAACAAATATCCGCTGGTCTCGGCTCTGTCGCGTCCTCTGATTTCAAAGCGGCTAGTTGCTCTGGCACAAGAAAGAGGTGCCAACTACATCGCACACGGCTGTACGGGCAAGGGCAATGATCAGGTGCGCTTCGAGACTTCAATTGCTGCCCTTGACCCCAGTCTGACCATTTTAGGTCCGGTGCGGGAGTGGGACCTGACCTCGCGCGAGGCCGAGATGGATTACGCCGAAAAACACGGGATTCCCGTGCCCACCACAAAGAAAAAGCCCTATTCGGTTGACGACAACATGGTGGGTCGTGCCATCGAATGTGGCGTGCTCGAGGATCCCAACACAGCACCCCCTGAAGACGTGTACACCATTACCCAAGACCCCAAACGTGCTGACGCCCCTGATGAGGAGTTAGTGACCATTAGCTTTGAGGGTGGTCTACCAACAGCAATCAACGGTGAAAAAATGTCTCTTGTTGATTTGTTGGTCAAGCTCAACCTAATTGCAGGTCCCCACGGTGTGGGACGCATTGACATGGTCGAGAATCGGCTGATTGGTGTCAAATCACGGGAAATTTACGAAGCACCGGGCATGATGGCGCTTATCACAGCGCACAAATCACTGGAAGAACTTACCCTCGAGCGCGAGACCATGCACTTTAAGCTGGGCCTCGAGCAGGAATGGTCGCGTCTGGTGTACTTTGGTAAGTGGTTCAGCCCGCTCAAGCAGGCGATTGATGCCTTTATTGCCAGTACGCAAACTTTTGTGACCGGTGACGTGCGTCTGTCGCTGTACCGGGGCAACTGTGTGACGGTGGGGCGCACCAGTCCCTATTCACTGTATGACTTTGGTCTGGCGACCTATGACTCTGCTGACCAGTTTAACCACAAAGCCGCAAAGGGCTTTATGGAACTGTACAGCCTGCCCATCAGGGTGTGGGCGCAGATGCAGTCAGGTCTTCATGACAGCTAAGAAACCTGATAGCAAAAAGCCTGCCTGGAGCGGGCGCTTTTCAGACGTCCCCAGCGACGAGCTGCTTGCTTTTGGCGCGTCACTGCCTATTGACCGGCGTATGTGGCAACATGACATCGCGGGCTCAATTGCGCACGCAAAAATGCTGGCGCGCCAGAATGTGCTGTCCGATCACGAGGCGAATGCAATAGTCGCTGGTCTGCAAGAAATCGCTGCCGACATCGAGGCGGGTACCTTTGAGTGGTCGCTTGCAGACGAGGACGTCCATATGGCAATCGAGCACGCGCTTATTGCACGCATTGGCGATGACGGCGCACGCTTGCATACGGGACGCAGCAGAAACGACCAGGTGGCAACGGACACACGTCTTTACCTAAAAGAGCGCACGCGTGATGTTGGTCGTGCCATCAATGCGCTGCGCCGCGAGCTGATCGAGCTAGCACAGCAGCACAACGAGGTGATTGTGCCTGGCTATACCCACCTGCAAAAAGCACAGCCCATTAGTCTGGCGCACTACTATCTGGCCTATGCTCAGATGTTTGCGCGTGACTTTAGACGTTTTATGGCAGCACATCAGGCAGCTGACGTCTGTCCCTTAGGTTCTGCTGCTCTTGCGGGTACGGGTTATCCGCTTGACCGCGATTATACGGCGCGTGAACTGGGCTTTTCTCGTGTTAGCATCAATGCACTGGACGCTGTCAGCGACCGTGACTTTTTGCTGGACGCGCTGTATGCGGCAGCCACCTGTCACATACACCTGTCGCGGCTGTGCGAAGAGATCATCCTCTGGACCACAGAAGAGTTTGGCTACCTGCAATTGTCAGGTCGCTACTCGACGGGTTCGTCCATCATGCCACAAAAGAAAAACGCCGATTTTGCTGAACTCATTCGTGGCAAGACGGGACGCGTGATCGGGGATCTCAACGCCCTGCTCGTCATCATGAAAGGTCTGCCGCTTGCTTACAACAAAGATATGCAAGAGGACAAAGAACCCGCCTTTGACGCGCTCGATACTGTCGAAGCCTGTCTGCGGGTGATGACGGGTATGGTGGCGGGACTGACGGTTAATACCGAGAGGATGAGTACGGCCAGTACGGGCGGCTTTATGGCGGCTACCGACCTTGCTGACTATCTGGTAGAAAAATGCAACTTGCCTTTTCGTCAGGCACACGAGATTGTGGGCAGCATTGTGCTGACCTGCGAACGTCAGGGACGTACTCTACAAGACTTAAGCATCGACGAGCTACAGGGCTTTTTTGCTGGCTTTGGGCGTGATGTCGAGGCAGCGCTACGCATTGAAAAGATTGTCGAGGCACGGGCAACCGCAGGGGGAACTGCCCCCAAGGCTATTGCTGTGCAGCTAGAACAGACAAAAGAGGTCTACAACAACGACGAACAGGAAATCGCGCTTATTTAAGGTGCGGTTTCGCTGGTGGTCTAGGGGGTAGGCGTCGCTGTTTGCGAGGGCGTGTTGCTGGGGTCGGGACCCTTTGATACGCGCAGGGTTACCCTCGATTCTGAAAAGCTCGCACTGACAATACGACCGGCAGGAATGGTATCAGAGTATACCTCTTCTACGACAATGTCAAAGCCATCCAATAAAGCACGTGCCTCGTCCAAAGTCAGTCCAGCTAGGTCGGGTTCTTCTGCGACAGGAATGTTAAAACGTGAGTTGTCATAGGGCGGATTTGCCGCTGTTGCAAAGCGTCGGTGTTCATAATTTTGCAGGGCAACCAGCATAAATTCACGCCAAATGGGGGCAGACACCGTACCACCAAAAGCACGGGACCCACGGATGACAATGGTTTGCTCTTGCGTGTATCCAACCCACACGGCCGTTGACAGGACGGGAGTATAACCAGCAAACCACACGTCACGGTTGCGCTGACTGGT
>WREJ01000102.1 GCA_009779395.1 Coriobacteriia bacterium | reverse complement strand
TCTGTCAAAGCATCAAGTGTGCCAGTCACCATTGACGCCTACCGGCAGCTGGCGCAACTGACTGACTGCCCGCTGCACCTGGGGGTCACCGAGGCAGGAACAGCCTTTAGTGGCAGCATCAAGTCTGCCGTTGGCATTGGCGCGCTGCTTACAGAGGGCATTGGTGATACCCTGCGTGTCTCGCTGACAGCAGATCCGGTCGAAGAAGTCAAGGTGGGCTGGGAGATATTAGCAGCACTTGATATTCGCCGCAGAAACCCCGAGTTAATCAGCTGTCCGACCTGCGGCCGCTGCCGCGTTGACCTGATTGCTATCGCGCAATCAGTCGAGGAGCGTCTGGCGCAGGCGGCGCAGGCAGCACCCGAAATCTATCGTCACCTGAAAATCGCCGTCATGGGTTGTGAGGTCAACGGTCCTGGCGAGGCGCGCGAGGCAGACTTTGGCATCGCCTGTGGCGCTGGCGGAGGCTTGGTTTTTGCGGCAGGCGAAGTACTTGCAAAGGCTGACGAGGCAGGTTTAGTCGATGCGCTGTTTGCAGAAATTGACCTGTTTGCTAAAAAGGAAAAAGCACGGGGAGAAAAGAGTACGGGCGAAACAAAGGGGGAGTAAGCGGTGAAGAAAAACGCAGTCCATAAACGGAGCAGTGACTTGATTGGTCATACTCCGCTGCTTGCCCTGACATCATATGCGCGTGACATCGCTGCTGATGCGACAATACTTGCAAAACTCGAGATGCTCAACCCAACGGGCAGCGTCAAAGACCGCGCTGCCTGGGCAATGATTCAGTCCGCAGAGGCTGCAGGACAGCTGAGCTGTGGCAGCGTCATCATCGAGCCGACCAGCGGCAATACCGGTATTGCGCTTGCTGCACTGGCTGCCGCACGTGGCTATCGCTGTGTGCTGACCATGCCTGAAACCATGAGTCTCGAGCGGCGCACCCTGCTTGCTGCCTATGGGGCAGAGCTGCTGCTGACGCCCGGCGAGGGTGGTATGCAGGCTGCGATTGATGCTGCCGTGACACTGGCAGCAGAAACGCCCAACAGCTTTATTCCTGGGCAATTTGACAATCCTGCTAATCCGCAGGCGCACTATCAAACGACGGGACCTGAGATTTGGCAGGATAGTGGTGGTGCTGTTGATTATCTGGTGGCAGGTGTGGGCACAGGCGGAACTTTGACGGGTACGGGACGCTATCTGAAAGAACGCAACCCTGCCCTCAAGGTCATTGCTGTCGAGCCAGCAGATTCGCCGCTGCTGTCTGCAGGTCGCGCAGGGGCGCACGGTTTGCAGGGGATTGGCGCGAACTTTGTGCCAGCGGTGCTCGATACACATATCTATGATGAAGTCATTGCTGTCAGCAGCAAAGATGCTTATGCTGCGGTACACGCGCTGGTACAAAGTGAGGGAGTGCTTGCGGGTATTTCTTCGGGCGCGGCACTACATGCAGCGCAGCAGTTGGCAGGCAGGCCAGAAGCTGCGGGCAAAAGCATCGTTGTGATACTGCCCGACAGCGGCGAGCGCTACCTTTCGACGCCCCTTTTTAGCAGTGACGACCGGTAGCGCGACAAGCAACAGCGATGAACAAACGCGCACTCATAGCACTGAGCGGAGGCGTTGATAGCTCGGTCACGGCTTTGCTGATGCAACAAGCTGGCTATGACTGCGTGGCCGTGCACATGCTGCTGACCAGCGAGGCTGCAGACAGTAGTGCAGCAGCCGCCAAAGCTATTGCAAGTCAGCTGCAGATGCCTTTTTACGAGTTTGACCTGCGCGAGCGTTTTTACCAGCAGGTAATCGAACCTTTTATGCAGGCTTACGCTGCAGGCCTTACTCCCAATCCCTGTATTTTGTGTAACCGAGAGCTGAAATTTGGCGCGCTTTTCCAGATTGCTCAGCAGCTGGACTGTCAGTTTTTGGCGACGGGGCACTACGCGCGCCTTGCCTATAGCAAAGATTACGGTCGCTGGCTGCTGCGTCAGGCGGCTGACCTTGCAAAAGACCAGAGTTACGTTTTGTACGCGCTGTCACAGGCGCAGTTGGCGCGTGTCAAGCTGCCGTTGGGTGACTATCACAAAGAGGACGTGCGTAAAATGGCTGCGGAGGCGGGTTTTCCCAATGCCAAAAATCCCGACAGTCAGGACATTTGCTTTGTGCCAGGCGGTGACTATGCGGCCTTTATCGAGCGGACGCTTGCCGCCCGTGCTGCGCAGTTTTCTCCGCCAGGTGACATGCTGGATGCAAATGGTCAGGTCGTTGGACAGCATCGTGGATTGATTCACTACACCATTGGGCAGCGTAAAGGCCTGGGTGCCCACGGTAAGCCGGTTTTTGTCCAGGAGATATGTGCTCAACACAACACGGTTACGATAGGGGACGACGAAAGCACGCTGTCTCGGCGCTCTTTTGTGTTGCGTGACCTGAACTGGATTGCGCTGGATGCTCCTCCACAAGAACCGCTCGCCTGCTCTATTAAAATTGGCTACAAACATCGTATGCATCCGGGCAGCATATGCCTGCAGCAACACAAAGGCCAGCAGCGCCTACATGCCTGCTTTGACGTTCCGCAGCGGGCGATAACGCCTGGTCAGGCAGCTGTATTTTATGCCGGACCGACTCCCCCTGATGCGGCTGATGCGGCAGACGATGCAGCAATTGTCCTGGGTGGTGGCACGATAGAGCGCCTTGTATGCGGAGTCTGTCCATGACCCGCCGCCTGCAATCACTGTTGAAATTTGCTGCAAAACGGGACGCGACTGCGGCAAATACGCAGCAGCTGCGCGAGCGTTTGATGGCGGGTGCCCGCGATAGCCACGCTGAGTTGTTTGCTCGCTACAACACGCGAGGACTTGAGGGGCACAGCACACAGGCAGTGCCACAGGCGCGCGAGCGTTACGGTGAAAACATCATCGCGCACGCCGACAAGCTGTCTGTGTTTCGCCAACTGACGACTGCTTTTGTTAATCCCTTTACCATCGTCCTTTTTGTCATTGCTGTCATTTCTTTTGTCACTGACTATCTGCTGGCAGACGTCGCCGAAAAAAACCTGACAGCGGTCATCATTATCACGGCAATGGTTGCCATCAGCGGGGCCTTGCGCTTTATGCAGGAATCGCGTGGCAGTAAAGCCGCCGAGGCACTGGCAGAAATGGTCGAAACCAACGTTGATGCTGTGCGTGATGCTAGCGCAATCGAGCTGCCCCTTGACGAAGTTGTTGTCGGTGACATCATAAACTTTGCGGCTGGTGACATTGTTCCCGGTGACATGCGCATTCTCGATGCCAAAGACCTTTTTGTCAGCGAGTCCTCACTGACGGGCGAATCAGAGGCTGTCGAGAAATTTGGCAGCAGCTATGAGGGTGCAAGCAATAATCCCCTTGACTGCAACAATCTTGCTTTTATGGGTTCAAGCATTGTGTCGGGTAGTGCGACAGCTCTTGTTCTTGCCGTGGGTGCCGACACCTATTTTGGACAGATTGCCCAGGCGGTAGCAGGCAAAGAAGCCCCGACCAGCTTTGAAAAGGGCGTCAACTCGGTGTCCTGGGTGCTGATTCGTTTTATGCTGATTATGGTGCCCGTGGTGCTGGTTTTGACGGGCTTTACCCAGGGTGACTGGACGAGTGCCGTGCTGTTTGCCCTTTCGATAGCCGTTGGCATGACACCCGAAATGCTGCCCATGATTGTCTCGGCGAACCTAGCAAAAGGTGCCGTTGCGATGTCGAAAAAGCGCGTCATCGTCAAAAACCTCAACTCGATTCAAAACTTTGGCAGCATGGACGTACTCTGCACCGATAAAACGGGTACTTTGACGCAAGACCGCATTATTCTTGAGTATTCGCTGGATGTTTTGGGCAATGAAAACAAGCGCGTGCTGCGCCATGGCTTTCTGAATAGCTATTTTCAGACGGGATTTCGCAATTTGTTGGACCGTGCCATTATCAAGCATGGCGATGACCATGATTTGGCGGGCTTGCGCGACCGCTACCACAAAGTTGACGAAATTCCCTTTGATTTTACGCGGCGGCGCATGAGTGTGGTGGTCGAAGACAGCAGCGGCAAGCGGCAGATGATTACCAAGGGTGCTATCGAAGAGATGCTGTCGGTGGCACGTTTTGTTGAATATCACGACCAGGTACAGCCTTTGACAGCAGAGCTTGCCGCCGAAGTAATCCAGACGGTGAATCGCTACAACAGCGAGGGTATGCGGGTGCTCGGCATTGCTCAGCGGACGCACAATTTGCCCGAAGTAGGCGAGTTTGCCGTCTGCCACGAATCTGACATGGTACTGATGGGCTACCTAGCATTTCTCGACCCGCCCAAAGACAGCGCGCAGGCGGCACTACGAGCCCTGAACGACTACGGTGTTAGCGTAAAGGTGCTGACAGGTGACAACGATGCTGTGACCCGCAAAGTCTGTCGTGATGTGGGCATTGACGCAAGCGACATGCTGTTGGGTGCTGACATCGAGCACATGAGTGACGAGCAGCTGCAGCAAGCGGTGGC
>WREJ01000101.1 GCA_009779395.1 Coriobacteriia bacterium | reverse complement strand
TTTTATGACCCCAACCATTGTTGTTGCGAGCAAAAATCGCGGCAAACTGGCAGAAATCCAGACAGCAGCACAGACGGGCGGTCTAAACTACTGCTTTCGTGCCATCACCGACCTGCTGCCAGACTGGACGGCTCCTATCGAAGACGGCGACAGTTTCGAGGCAAATGCTGCCATAAAGGCAGGTGCTGCTTTTGCGGCCTTGGGCCTGCCAACACTTGCCGATGACTCGGGTCTGATTGTTGATGCCCTAAGCACCGTGTGCGCAGATGGCAGCCTGCACGCCGTGCCAGGCGTGTACTCCTCGTCTTTTGCTGGTGTCGAAGGTGACGACGCGCGCAATAACAAAAAGCTATTGCAAGAGCTGGCAAAAATTCCTGTGGAGGAGTACGTCCAGAGCAGTCGCAGCGCACGTTTTGTTGCGACCTTGGTCTTAGTTGGCCTGGACACTTTGTTGCCAGGTGCGCCTAATTATGTGCTTGCGACTGGCAGCTGCGAGGGAACAATTGCAGTTGAGCCACGCGGCGAAGCTGGCTTTGGCTACGACCCGCTGTTTTTGCCTACAGAAACACAGGGGCGCAGCATGGCAGAACTCGACCTGCACGAGAAAAATACCATCAGTCACCGTGGTCACGCCCTTGAGTCACTCATGAATCAGCTGCTGCAGTACTAGGCTGCGAGCTGCTACAGGCGAACATCCGTGTAAAATGCGTCATTTTGACGCATTTTACACGGATGTTCGCCTCTTAATGTGCTGGATGCATCTCGGGGATGTTTTTCCAGAGGCGTTTGGGCATAAATTGCTGGCGAAGTTTCTCGTTGCGCCGCCCGGGAATAGCAATGGCGTGATAGAAGGTCTGCCACAGCTGCTGGTACTCTTGGTCATCAAAACTCGCGGGGGGAATGCACAGCCCTTCTGCAGCAGACAGATACCATTCACCCCTTTCTGAAATGCCCGCAAGCTGGTGCACCTCGTCATACACAATAAAGGGCTGGACGTTAAAGCGAGCAGCAAAGTGATCCATAATCAGAGGCAAAACGCTGTGTTTGGGATTGATGGTGGCACAGTACACACCCTCGGGGATGTGCGCAAAGCGAGCAAACATAATCATGCGCTGCTGTTCGTTTCCTACGCTGCGGTACAGCTCTTCAATGGGCAGGATGTCAGGATGCAAAATGTCGTCGGTGGCAACTCGACCACGCGCAAAACCCTGTTTTAAGTAGCGATACAGCAGCATCTCTTTGTCAGGGGTGCTCGCACAAAAGCAGGCGCGAAGCTTTTGCCAGGTCAGGCGACCCAGCTTGTGGTGAATGCCAGCGCGTACCCGCTGCCACCTTTCTTCGATTGTTGGTACGCCACGCAGTTCCTGATCAATGCGGTACTGCAAACCCTGAGCAGCTGCGATTTCTGCTGGGTCTTCGCCGCGTGTGTAAGCCTCAAAAATGCAGCACAAAAATCCCTCAAAGCTTCCGTCATAGGTGTAAATCAGCATAGTAGTCCTATCTGCTCAGACTCTCTTTTGTGGTCAAACTCCCCCTTATGGTCAAACTCCCCCTCAAAAAGGCTCAGCTGCCGTGATGCTTGCTCGCGTTTGTGCAGCTGGCGATAGCTGCGTTTGCGCGCCTCTTCGCTGGTCAGGCTGTGGTAGATGCTGTCGTGTTCAAAGCGCAGACCGCTGCGGTACTTACCCTTGCAGGTGATGAACCACTGTGCGCGCTTCATCACGATGCGCAGGGCAGCCAGGGTGTCAAAGCTCAGCTGTGCCGCCTTGCGTGCCTGGATGATTTTGCGCGCACCGAGGACGCCAATTCCGGGAACCCGAATCAGCTCGTCAAAGGACGCGCGGTTGACTTCGATGGGGAAGAGGTCCAGATTGCGCAGGGCCCAGAGGCATTTTGGGTCGAGGAGGGGGTCCAGAAAGGGCGCGTCAGGATTCAGCAGTTCATCAACGCTAAAGTTGTAAAAGCGCAGCAGCCAGTCTGATTGGTACAGACGGTGTTCTCTGACCAGCTGTACCGCGCCGTTGCCGTTTGCCAAAGTGATGTCATTGCTGTCAGCAGCGAAACCCTGTTGCAGCAGCGCGGCGTCTCCTACAGGAACATAAGCCGAGTAAAAGACCCGCTTTAGCCGGTACTGAGAATACAGCGCAGCACTTGCCTTTAGAATTTCGTAGTCGCTTTCGGGGCTTGCCCCAATAATCATCTGCGTGGCATGACCAGCAGGGGCAAAACGCGCAGGTCGTGCCAAGGCCGTCTGCGCACTGCGACAGGCAGCAAGTCCCGTGCAGGTACCTGCCGTCGCGCAGCTGTCACAGCCAGCAGCAGCTGTCAAACTGCGCCGACTTTCGCGCCGACCCTTCCATTCCAGCAGGTTCTGCCTGTTGTTGCTGATGCCGTCACGCAAGTGCGCCATGCGCGTGAAAATCGAGTCAATACTTTTATCGGGTGCCAGTCGCGCCAGACTGGCGGTACTGGGCAACTCTACATTAATACTCAGCCGGTCTGCCAAAAGCCCCAGCTGGTCAATCACCTGCGGCGAAGTACCGGGAATGACTTTCGCGTGAATGTAGCCGTTAAAGCCGTAGCTGTCGCGCAGCAGACGCAGAGCTTGGACCATGCGCACAGCGGTGGTATCGGCATCAATCGTCACGCCTGATGACAGAAACAGCCCCTCGATGTAGTTGCGGCGATAAAACTCGATGACCAGACGTGCCAGTTCATCGGGTTCAAAGGTCGCGCGTGGCTGCTCTGCGCTGGCGCGATTTGCGCAGTAGGCACAGTTGTAGATGCAGTCGTTGCTCATCAGCACCTTGAGCAGAGCAATGCAGCGTCCATCAGCAGCAAAGCTGTGACAAATGCCCCCGCTGCAGGCGTTTCCCAGCAGTCCCGGCAGGGCACTACGGTTTACCCCACTCGAGGTACAGGCAGCATCATATTTTGCTGCTCCCGTCAGTATTTCTAGTTTGCGCTCACCATCCATGCTCGCTATAGTAAGCGAACACCTGTTCTCTTGTCAAGCGCCACATGTCCACTCACCAGAAACGCCACGACTTTGTGCTGGACAAACTCCCTCGTATGCTATTCTTTAGCTGCACTCTAAATCTCGGGAGCTTTGGCACACAGCTGTGCGACAAGGCTGAGAGGCGGGAACACTGCTGCATTCTGCAAACCAGTAGCAGCCCGCGACCGAACAACGACGGTGCCGGTAATGCGGCACACGCAGAAAGGAACATCATGAGAGATATACGTATTCGCATCATCGCCGAGGTGGGCTTGGCTCTGGCACTGTTTGCCGTGCTAGAACTGCTGCCCGTCTTTAAGCTACCTTACGGTGGCAGCATCTCGCTCAGTATGCTACCCATCGTGCTGGTCGCCCTGATGAGAGGTCCTGCTGTTGGCATCATCTGCGGCGCTTTGGCAGGCTTTATCGATGCTGCCATGCTGCCAAACACCTACATTATTTCACCCGTTCAGGCAGCGCTTGACTATCCCATCGCTTACGGTCTGGTTGGTCTGGCAGGTTTCTTCAAGCCAGGTCTTTTCAAAAAAAGCAGTACGGCGAAACCCTCCAGCAAAAAAACGACCATTCTTTGCGTCGTGCTGGGAACGCTGCTAGGTGGTGCCAGCAGATTTGCTGCCCACTTTACTTCGGGTCTGGTATTTTTTGGCATGTACGCCCCCGAGTTCCAGCATCCAGCCCTGTACTCACTTATCTACAACATTTCGTACATGGGCCCTTCGGCGGTGGTGACAGCGGTGCTTGCAGCGCTGGTCTATCCTCTGCTTGCCAAAGCTTTAAACCTTGATACGGCGGCGGAGTAAGTCCATTACGACAACTGCCCTCATAGTCTGTCCCCTGTTTGACCCGCAGTTTACTGCTTGTCAGGCAGGGGAGTTTGACCAGGGCATTGCCGTTGACGCGGGCGCGCGCTGGTTTGCCGCGCGCAACACCGCTCCTGATTTTATGGTCGGCGACCTCGATTCAGTCGACGCTGAGACCCTTGCTTGGTTGCAGACAACAACAGTCAGCTTTCGGCTGGCATCAGCTGACAAAGATGTCTCTGATCTGGAACTGGCACTCGACCTTTGCCAGCAGCAGGGGGTTCAGTCGGCAGTGATTGTTGGTGCAATGGGTGGCAGACTTGACCACCAGCTGTGTGTGCTGGGCGCACTCCAGAACAGCAGTATTACTCATCTGCAGCTAGTGGGACCTACAGACAGCAGTCAGACGCTGTATTTGCTGCGTGCAGGACAGCAGCATACCGTCACGCAGCTAGGAACAGTCTTCAGCGTCATCAGCCTCGATGTTGCTAGTGCTAGCATAAGCGGTGCTCGCTGGCCACTGGACAGGGTAGAGCTGACCGCACTGTCAGGACATGGTCTGTCAAATGAAGTGAGGGCAGCAGTGGGGGCAGTGGTTAGCGTACATAGTGGTTGTGCTTTTGTCATCGCTAACGCGTCGGCACCACAGGGCACGCTGTGAGCGACCTATTTTGTCAGAACTCAAGTGCAGTGAGTGAATGATGCGCAGCAATCATTCCGAACGAAGTGCAGAGTCGCCGAAGGCAACCCTGTGCTCACGTAGGAGTAAGCTACGCTGCGCGCAGGAACCTAACAAAAAGCTCACTCACA
>WREJ01000100.1 GCA_009779395.1 Coriobacteriia bacterium | reverse complement strand
GCCAGCAAATGAAAGCAGAAGCAATTTACCGAGAACTCGGGTCTGTGGCAGGAGTAACTGACGACATCGAAGCGGCACAGCAGGCGGAGTACGTCCCTGCACCGGCACCCCCTGCCGCTGTCCTGCAAGACTTTGAGCCCGGCAGAGAAATGGTCGTGCCTCAGCCAGTGTTTGCTGCTGAACCCATCACGGCTGTCATACATCAGGCAAGCATTGTCAGTCCTGGACAGGGAGAAGTCAGCATCGATCCAGGCAATACCTACATTGCTGGCAGACAGGGTGCCTGTGACTTTCCCGTATCTGATGCCAATGTATCCAGACAACACGCAGAGTTTTACTGGAATGGACAGGCATGGGCAGTACGCGATCTGGGCTCGACAAACGGCACCCTTGTCAACGGTCAAGCTATCGGCGATGTGCTGCTGCGTGACGGAGACCATATTACCCTCGGTATGACAACGCTGGTCTTTCACGAAGCGAATCGCTAGCATGAATACGCTGACCGTTCTTCCCACAAGCACAGACCTGCTGCGTGCCAGTACTCCCCCAATTTTCACAAGTAGAAGGGTGTCGGGTCAATGATTGATGTTCTGCTGTTTGCGGGGCGTGTTTTGCTGGTCGCCCTCCTCTACATTTTTCTGCTGTTTGCCCTAAAGACAGGAATTGGTCTGGTACGCAGCGGCTCGCGCGCAAAAAAGGGTTCACAGCTGTCGCTGGTGATTACCCAGGGACCGAGTTCGCTGCTGGGCACGATTATGCCCATTAGCTCGAGCATTATTGTGGGACGTGCGCCCGGTAGTGACATTTATGTGCCCGATGACCTGATTTCGGGCAAACACGCACGGATTACACCCGTGCCTGACGGAGCAATACTTGAAGACCTGAACTCGACAAACGGAACTTTGCTGAATGGTCTGCCAGTAACCTTGCCACAAAACTTGCTGGTCGGCGACAAGATTATGATTGGTTCGCTGCTTTTAGAAGTTGACGGTCGATGAGCAGACGGCGCAAAGCACGCTCTGTTCCTTTTGCGGCACTGACCCATGTAGGTATGGTGCGCGCCCTCAACGAAGATTCGCTGCTGGCACTGCCACCACTGTATGCGGTCGCCGACGGCCTCGGTGGTCACCAATCAGGCGAAGTCGCCTCGCAGCTGGCAATTTCTGCCTTACGTGATAATGCTCCCCGTCACCCTGATGCCACTGCACTAGCACGCGCTGTTCAGGCGGCTAATCAGGCAGTGATTAAGGGAATCGAAAAGGGTAAGGGACGTCCTGGCATGGGTACGACCATGACCGCTGCCATGATTGCTGGTGGTAGTGCCACGGTGGCACAGGTCGGTGACTCGCGTGCCTATCTGTTGCGTAACAGGTCACTCTCGCAAATCACCGAGGACCATTCGGTTGTTGGTGCCATGATGCGCAGCGGCCACCTGAGTGCCGCAGAAGCACGTAGCCACCCGCAGCGCAGCGTCATCACGCGTGCTTTGGGCAGCGACCCTGCGCTAAATGTTGACACCTTTGAGATTAGCGTGCTGCGTGGTGACCGTCTGCTTATCTGCACCGATGGTCTGACCTCAATGGTCGATGACGCGCAGATTGAACAGATACTGGTCAGCAGCCTTGACCCCAATCATGCGGCAGAAAAACTGGTACAGGCGGCACTGGACGCTGGCGGCAGTGACAATGTCAGCGTCATCATCGTTGATGTCACCGAAGAACACGCAGCAAACGCTGCCCTTAGTACCACAAAGCAGAAAAAGCCACGCTCGAAGCTGTGGCTGTGGGCATTGCTCTGGGCGACACTGGTTGCCGCAGCCCTGGCAGGAGTCTTTTTTGTCACCCTAAACTACGTCGAAAACCGCGCCTACCTTAGTGTTGGTACCAGTGGTCACGTCTACATAAATCAAGGTATGCCTGGCAGTATTTTGGATTTCACCCTCACCTTTGCTAGCTATCCTACAAAGGTGGAGTTTGACCTGCTTGCCCCCGAATATCAGGCAACTTTGCGCCTTAACCCCGGCTATCAAAGCCGCGAGGACGCACTGGCTGACCTCGAGGTCATGGTGTCACGCTCGCCTTTGTATCGCGATAACTTGCCGACCCTTTTTGACGAGGCAGACATGCCAGACTGGGGCAGAGGCTTTCGCAGGCAAAACATTCAACCAGAAAATCAACTGGGCACCATTCCAGAAAGCAACACGCCCGCAGACGAGTCAGCAGAAAGTGACACCCCCTAGTGAGCAATCGCAGAAATACCGAGCTGTTGCTGCTGCTTGCAGCGGCACTGCCTGTTATGCTGCTGTTTGCTTTGGTGGGAACACAGGCTGGCGGTGACTTTTCTTGGGAATATTTAGCCGTTCCTGCCTCGCTGCTTTTGTCATTTGCTGCAACACACCTGCTGCTGCGCTGGCGCGCACCCGGTGCCGACCCTGTGCTGCTGCCCGTAGTTTTTGTACTGTCGGGCATTGGGCTTGCTTTTGTTACCCGCATTGTCCCCGACGAAGTCATGACACAGGTTGTACTGCTGTTTATAGCTGTTCTGGCGATGATGATTGTACTGGTCGCGCTCCCCAAACTGGAACGCCTGGCAGACTACAAATACACGATGTTTCTGGGCTGCGTCATACTGCAAGTACTGCCCTTTGTTCCCGGAATAGGGCGCACCTACTACGGTGCCACCAGATGGGTGACTATTCCCGGTATTGGCTTTTCTTTTCAGCCAGGCGAGGTTGCCCAGGTACTGCTGGTTTTGTTTCTTGCAGGATACTTGGCTGATAACCGTGAGCTGCTGAGTATTTCGACACGCCGCCTGTTTGGATCGATTTCTGTCCCCGAGCCACGCACGCTAGCACCGCTGGTGGTTATGTGGGCAATCTCGTTTATCATCATGGTTTTCCAGCGCGACCTAGGCGCGTCCCTGCTGTTCTTCAGCGTTTTTCTTGCGATGATTTATGCAGCAACGGGACGTTTTGTCTACATTGTTTCAGGTCTGGGGCTTTTCAGCGCGGGTGCCTTTGCTGCCTACAACATGTTTTCTCACGTTCAGGTGCGCGTGGCAAACTGGATTGACCCCTTTGCTGACCCCATTGGGGACGGATTTCAAATGGTGCAGTCTCTGTTCGCTTTTGCGGCAGGTGGCATCTTTGGGCTGGGACCAGGCAGTGGTATGCCCCTGCGCATCCCCCGTGTCGAGGACGACTTTATTTTTGCCGCCATTGGCGAAGAGCTCGGGCTTTTGGGCTGTGCCGTCATCATTTTGTGCTTCCTCATCCTTATCTACCGGGGTCTGTCGATTGCCAGTCGCGCAAAATCTGACATGGCAGCCTTTACCGCTGTCGGCATTGTCGCATCCCTCGGTTTTCAGGTCTTTGTCATCATCGGCGGCGTATCACGCCTTATCCCCATGACAGGTATTACCGTTCCCTTCATTTCGCGCGGGGGAACCTCGCTGCTTGCTGTCTTTATTTTTCTTGCACTGCTACTGCGCGCAGGAGACGAAACTACCGGTATCGAGTCTGAAATGAAATCTGTCGGAGGAGGACTGTCCATTCTTGGTCGCGTTGCCCTGGGTAAACGCCTAACGGTGCTAGCCGTGTTTTTCTCGGCTTTGATGATTGCGCTGATTGCTAATCTGACCTGGTTGCAGGTGGTCAATGCACGTACTTTGAATAATCATCCACAAAACACGCGCAACCTTGATGTCGAATCGCAGAATCCACGGGGAGCAATTCTGACCAGTGATGGTGTCGTCTTGGCAAATAGCCTGCCAACAGCAACGCAGCACGGTGCTAGCAGAACGGTGACCTACAGCCGTACCTATCCCGAAAACACCCTTGCAGCGCACATTGTGGGCTACCACTCCCCCCGCTACGGGCGCACGGGTATCGAGGCTGCGGCAAACGATGCTTTGGTAGGACAGCGCAGTTTTGCCAACTGGAATGACGTGTTTGACACCACCTTTGGCAAGCCAGTGCCCGGAAATGACGTCATCCTGACCATTGACTCGAACGTGCAGCGTGCGGCGCAAAATGTTTTGCACGACCGGCGCGGTGCCATTGTTGTCCTTAACCCAAAAACCGGTGCTGTTCTTGCCAGTGCCTCGAACCCCACTTTTAACCCCAACCTAGTCACCGAGGACTGGGATCAGCTGAGTGCTGACAGTAGCGCGCCCCTTCTTGACCGCAGTCGGATGAGTCTGACCGCACCTGGATCGACTTTCAAAATTGTTACCTTGGCAGCTGCCTATACCTATGGCATTGCCAATCCCGACACGGTGTATCCCGCACCGGGTATCATCCATCTGGGCAATGCACCCGTTACCAACTTTGAGCAGGGTGATTTTTCATCGGCAAACGTGCAGACGGCGATGGCACGCTCTATCAACACTGTTTTTGGACAGCTCGCGGTAGAGTTAGGACCAGAGCATCTGGTAGACCAGTCAGAAAAGTTTGGCTTTAACCGCAGAATTCCCTTTGACCTCAACATTCAGAACTCGCTGATGCCCGACCCTTCACTGATGACTGTCTGGGAGACTGCCTGGGCAGGTATTGGGCAGCCCGTTGGTGAACACCCCGACACCCACCCAGGACCTCAGGCAACGGTATATCAGATGGCACTGGTTGCTGCGGGCATCGCAAATGAGGGTGTTATT
>WREJ01000099.1 GCA_009779395.1 Coriobacteriia bacterium | reverse complement strand
CTGATGTAGCAACAGTAACCGGTGACGTCAGAACAGTGACACAAGTATCTGACCTGCTGATAGGAGACATGGTACTCTTCCCGTCTCCTGGTCTTTTCACTTATCGCATTAGCGAGAGAAACGATACCTTTAGCAATACCACCACAGAAACAATGACTTTTGACCCGACAATCTATCAGGTAACTTTCATAGTACTACCTGATTCAGAAACGGGCGAAAACTATGTCAGTGCGATTCTTGTACAAGAAGTTTTGCCAGGTGACGTACTGGGCAGCAAACTAGAAGACCTCTACACTGCTCTGACTTTTACCAACACCTTTGTTAGGAGCGTAGAGATTGACCCAACAGACCCACTTGCTGTTGGAGGACTGCGGATTTCCAAAACAACAACAGGAATCATGCCTGATTTCAGCAGAGCCTTTGACTTTGATATCAGACTATCTGCACCATCCCTTGCAACAACGATAACACCACCGATTATCTACCGTGCACAGATTATCAACACAGAGACAAATGTTCCTGTTGGTCCTATCATCGAATTTACTGATGAAGTGACCAGAACGGTAGCTTTGACCCACAATCAAACACTGGTTTTCCTCGATACGCATGTAGGAGCACGCTACACAGCAGTAGAACTACCCGTAAGCGACTACACACCTAATGTTGTGGTGCATGCTGATGGTGTTATCGATATGTCTATCATTAACCCACCAGAACGTACACCAAACGTAGCCCTTTCAACAGGCGAGCAGACATTAGGTGAAGCTGCCAATACCGCAGACTTTACCAATACAGACTTTTTTGTTCCACCAACAGGACTTGATATTGGTAAGTTTGGACTAGCACTGTTACTTGCAGCTATTGCAGCACTGATTGTGATAGTGACTGCTACGAGGCGTAGTAAACGCGAGATGGAACTTGCGGTGCTGACGCAGTAGTACTATGCCGCGTGCAGAGACCCCAGGTCGAGCCTGGGGTGACGGGGTTAAGAATCAACAAGGAGGGGGCGCGCTACTGATAAACAGGAGCGCGCCCTTGTTAATTTGCAGCGTTTAGGGTGCATCCAGGCGTTCAAGGTCAAGGAGGCTTGAAAAATCAAAAACGCTAAGCGTACTAAGCTACTCGTGCGTTTTTGATTTTTCAAACGACACAGAGATTGGACGTCTGGTGTGTCCTGTGAAAAAAGTTCTGCTTTCTCTGTTGCAGGGAGTTTCAAGTATTGCTACACTTGAAGCGTCGTATTTTTTGAGGAGGATGTATGTTGTACGAATTTTCTGGAGCGATAGCTGCTTGGCAGGCGCAGTGGGGCTTTGCCTATAATACCCCCATGGTTATTACCAACTTTGTCTATACCTTCTTTATCCTGTGCTGCTTTTTTGGCACGGCGACGGGTGTTTATGCAGCTAGACAGTTTAAAAAGGTAGAAGCTTACCTGCCTACTGACGAGGCTTTCGAAGCAGCTGTTTCCGCGAGAAATGCAGAAAAGGCAGCAAAGAAAGCAGCAAAGAAAGCAGCAAAAGGCAAGTAAGTTTTGCCACGCATGCTTGTTGTGCGACCTGCTTTACTTCTGTGTTTGTCGGCAGCGACTTGTCTGTTCGGCGCGCATAGACCTTGAAATAAAAAGATTTTTAGGGTTCCACTTTTTGCCTGTGGCGGCGAGGGGTGGAATCTTTATTGCGCATGGTACTCGCTAGTACGCTGACCTAAAAAGGCAGCAACAGCTTGCGGTAATGGACGCCCTCTCCCCAGCGGAGAGGGCGTTTTTTCATGTCTGCGTCTGCGAGCAGAAAAGGAGAAAGGGGCAGGGGAAAGAAAAAGGGAACACTTTGTTCTATTTTCCTGTCTGTGCGCAAAGGAGGCCGCGCTTGCGCATAAGGAGGCCGCGCTTGCGCATAAGAGGAGAGCGTGACCACAAATGTGGGATAAAAAGTGATAAAGTGTTGCAAAGTGGCATGAAGTGGTATACACTTATCCCTAAGTTTCGCTTAACAGGAAGGGAATGTCGGCGCAGCATGACGCAATTTTTAGGCAGAGCACAGCATACGATGGACGCGAAGGGGCGTCTGTCTTTGCCGGCGAAGTATCGGCCGGTTTTGGCTGCCTCGGAACTGGTGCTGGTCGAGGGCAGAGATCAGTGTCTGTGGCTGTATCGCAATGATGAATACCAAAAGCTCATCGCTCCTTTACTCGAAAACGAACTTGACGAGACACTTGACGACTTGCGTGAGGTTTTTATTGCCGGTGCTGCTTCTGTCGAAGTTGACGGTGCTGGACGTATTCGCGTGCCAGTGGAACTACGCAGCTACGCCGCGCTGTCAAAGGCAGTGACCATTACCGGCAAGGGAACGCGCATGGAACTGTGGGACAGCGAACTGTACGAACAACATCGCCAGAGCATCGACAAGCAAGGGTCGATTAAGGAACTCAACAAGCGCAGAAACGTACAGCGGAACTAACTTGACAACCGAATACACACATACACCCGTATTGTGCGCAGAAACCTTGGACTACCTTAAGCCAGCGGCGGGCAGCATCGTCTGCGATGCTACCCTCGGCAGAGCAGGACATGGTTCCTTGCTCGCGCGTGCGGCTTTGCCGGGTGGCGGCATCTATATTGGCATCGACCTCGATGCAGATGCACTTGCGGCAACACGACCTGTGCTTGAGGCGCTGTACCGTGATATCGGCGAGGGAGAGTACTTTCTGCTGCAGGGTTCCTTTGCTGACATGGACGTCCTCCTCGCTCAGGTGGGCATTGGCTATGTTGACACTTTTCTGTTTGACCTGGGTGTTTCCAGTCCGCAGATTGATGACCCGGCGCGTGGTTTCAGCTTTAAGCAGGACGCGCCGCTTGACATGCGCCTTGACCAGAGTGCCGGCATTAAAACAGCGGCAGATTTGCTGGCGACCCTTGACCAGCAAGAATTGACGCGCATTTTGCACGACTACGGCGAAGAAAAGTGGGCCTCGCGTATCGCGGCTTTTGTGGTCAATCAGCGGCAGAGTACGCCTCTGACCCACAGTCAGCAGCTGGTTGACCTGATTAAGGCAGCGATTCCTGCCTCTGCCAGGCGCGCGGGAGGGCATCCAGCAAAGCGTACCTTTCAGGCACTGCGCATCGCGGTAAACGGCGAGCTTGATGCTTTGCAAGCCGGTCTTGAAGCAGCGATTCGCTGGACAAGACCAGGTGGCAGGATTGGTGTTTTGACCTTTCATTCGCTCGAGGATCGGCTGGTCAAGCGCATTTTTGCCCAATGCGAGCAAAGCTGCAGCTGTCCTGCAGATTTGCCCCTCTGTATGTGTGAAGAAAAAGCAACACTACGGGTGCTAACAAAACGCCCCCTACAGCCCAGCGAGGACGAAATCACAGAAAACCCCCGAGCACGCTCGACAAAGCTTCGGGTTGCAGAAAAGCTCTAACAAAAGGAGGAGGTGGACCATGTCAGCAAAAAGAAGCAGCACACAAACAAAGAAAGCAGCAGCGACTGCTCAAACGCAGGCGGCAGTGCAGGCACGCAACGAGCAACTGTACCGGCGTATTTTTATCCTGGTGTTGCTTGCCATGGTTGCCACCGTAATCTTAGGTCTTGGTCCTGTGTGGCTTAGTGCCGAAGCAACACGCGCAGCCCAGCACTCGCAGCTGCTGAAAGCAGAAATTGCCAACAGCCTCAAGGTCTCTGAGGACCTCGAGATGCAGCGTGCTGCAGCGACCAATGCAATCAGAATGAATCACACTGCTCTTAACGAGCTGGGTCTGGTCAGAAGCACGGGTTCACGCACCTTTATCGAGCTGAATGCCAGCGAGCCTTCTGACAGCGCGGCACTGTCCTTTAGCAGTGGTAGCGATGTGGGTACCGACAGTGTGGCACAACTCGTCCGCCTGACGGCTGATGGCAGCAGCGACCCTGCTGCACCCCAGCCAGACCGCAGCTTTGCTGCTCGTGCCCGTCAGACGCTTGATACTGCCGCGCGCCTTACCGCAGGCGAGGCATCGACCCTGCTGATAGGTGACTTAGGGCAGCTGTCAGCACCCTAATGTCTTTTCTTCGGCAGAGGGCAGACGGGCGAGACTGAGCTAAAGATGATGAGTAAGAGCTCCACAAAACAAGCGTGCAGCACAGGCAGCACGGCTACGCCTCCTCGTAGTGGCGTGCTATTGCTCCTAGGCGCCTTCCTCTTTTTGGGGATGGTGCTTGCTGGTGCACGCTTTGTGCAATTGCAGGTCATCGAAGGCCCTCGCCTGCGCGAACTAGCAGAAAGCCAACGCCTACGCCGTATCGAAACACCCGCCCAGCGTGGCGCGATCTTTGACCGCATGGGCAGAAAACTGGCGCAGTCCATCCAGGTCTACACCGTTATTGTTGATCCGCACAACATTGAGCTCTTTCATTCAGAGTACGTCGAAGCGCAGCAGGCGCGCGAGGCACGGGTAACAAAAAGTCTCGAGCAACTGCACCAAGAACTCGCTGACTATTACGCGCAGAAACTAGAGGTCTGCCCCGAAGAAACGCTGCCGCAGTTTTCGCGGACAGCACCCAGTGGACGCCTCAGCCGCTATTCGATTATTGCGCGGCAAATTGCTCCCGAAATGCGTGCTGTCATCAGCGAGGACGCTGCCTACGGGCGCGAGGACAGCCCCGAAGAGCGTCTGTTCAAGCAATCTTTGCGCCATACAGTGTGGGAACTCGATTATATGCGCGTCTATCCTTTAGGCGAGGTG
>WREJ01000098.1 GCA_009779395.1 Coriobacteriia bacterium | reverse complement strand
GAATGTAAATGTTCAGCCCGCCCTGCTTGTTTTGGATGGCAGGATGGATGGTGAACTGCTGGTGATTGACCATAGTAAAGACCGTGTCCAGGTGCATGAAGGCACGCGTCTCGGGGATTTCAAAGGCAAGAATACTGGTGATATGCGTCTGACGAGCAAAAAGATTGCGCGCCAGATTCTCGATGGCAGGGGCAACGGTGCGCTGCGAGACACCAATAGCAATGGTGTCGCTGGCAAGTATTAGCTGGTCGCCACCCTCCATAGAATGGTGCTGCTTGCGATCAAGCCACAGGGGGACCTGCGCAGGGGCAAAGTCAGGATGATACTGCACAATGTAGGACATAAACAGCGATTCGCGCCGCCGCGCCTGACTTGCCATGCGGTTAATGGTCATGCCTTCCCCAATACTTGCCGCTGGGTCACGCGTAAAGTACAGATTAGGGAGTGGGTCCAGATAAAAAGGGTAACGGCGATCCATCAGATCTTGCAGGCTTTTGCTGCCCGGCATTTCGAGCTCTGATTTGCGCAGACCACACATGACCGTGTCAATCAGTTCAGTATTTGACAGCGACAGCAGGTACTGGCGAATAAAGTCCTCGTAGCCACCCACCGTATGACCCGATTCTTGCAAAATGTCGTCAACAAAAGACTCGCGTACACAAGGACTGCTGTCCAAAGCTGCCGCACTCAGGTCTTCCAGGTAGTAGACCTCTGCCCCGTGGTCGCGCAGCACCTGGGCAAAAGCATCGTGTTCTTTTTGCGCAACGGGCAGCGCAGGAATGTCATCAAACAGCAGACGTGCCATGTGGTCAGGAACCAGATTCTCGACTTCTTTGCCAGGTCGTTTCAGCAAAACTGCCTGCAAGTCACCGATTTCTGAATATACCGCAATGGGCTGCTGTTGTGTCATAGAATCACTCGCGCAGGGTCGCGCCCGTTGCTTTTTCCAACTGCTGCAACAGTGCCTGATGTGCTGGTTCAAGCTGGGCATGGGTCAAGGTTCGGTCATCTGCCTGATAGCGCAGCGAAAATGCCAGCGACTTTTTGCCCGCCGGCAGCTTGTCGCCCTGATACAGGTCAAACAAGCGCACGCTGTGCAGGGGAGTCTTTTTGCCCAAAGTTGTCAAGTGATGTGCAATGCTTTCTGCCGAGACATCCTGGTCGACCAGCAATGCAACATCGAAATCGATTCCCGGGTACTTTGAGGGCATCTGCACATTATCTGTGTCTTTTGCCGCCCGGTACAGTGCCTTGCACTGCAGTTCAAAGCAGACAATAGCATCGTCGCTGTCAAAAGCAGTCGCTACACGTGGGTGAACTTCACCCACAACACCAATGCTGCGTCCTGCAATGTGAACCTCTGCAATGCGCCCCGGCTGCAAGTAGGGATAGGCAGTGTCATCGGGTGCCACAAAGCTTGTTTTTTGAATGCCCAGTTCACGCAGCAGGGTCTCGACGATTCCCTTTGCGTCGTAAAAGTCAAGGTCACGTGCAGTTCTGTTCCAAGCACGGTCATGCCACGAACCACAGATAACAGCAGCGACCTGCTCGCGTTCTTGTGGCTGTTTGCGCCCTTCAACAGCACGGAACACCGTACCAATCTCGAACAGCTGAACATTGCGCGTACCACGATTTTTGTTCAGCGCAAGTGAATGCAGCAGATTGGGCAACAACTGCGCACGCAGCACTGACTGGTCGTGGGCAAGCGGATTATGCAGACGGGCAAAATCGTGCGTGACACCCAACTTTTCATAGTCGGCAGGATTAGCAAAAGGCAAGGTCAGCGTCTCGTACAGACCCTGGGCACAGAGGGTACGCTCTAGTTTGCGTCGCAGTTTTTGCACCGCTGTCAAACCACCGGTGCGTTGCCGTCCGCCCGGCAGAGTCGCCGGTGTATTTTCCATGCCGTACAGCCGCAGGATTTCTTCGATCAGGTCAACCTCACGCCGCACTTCGTCACGAAAACCAGGAACGGTCACCATTAGCTGGTCATTTTTGCTGTCTGTCTTGACGCAGAAGCAGAGTCTGTCCAAAATATCCGCACAGGTTTTAAGGTCTAGATTGGTGCCTAGCAGCGCGTTTACCTGGCGCAGCGGCAGGGTAATGGTTCGCCGCTTGTAGGGTGCCGGGTAGTGGTCAATGGTTCCTGACGCCACCTGCCCCTGCCCCAACTGGGCGATAAGGGCAGCACAGCGCTCGAGTGCCGCAAGCGTGTTTTCGCTGTCAACACCGCGCTCGAAGCGCAGTGATGATTCAGAAATCAGCTGAAAGCCCCGGCTGGTGCGACTGGTGATGACCTGCTCAAAGACAGCCGCCTCGAGCAAAATGTTAGTGGTCTGCTCGCTAACCTCGGTGTTAGCAGCACCCATGACACCAGCAAGGGTGATGGGGCCTTTTGCGTCTGCAATCAGCAGATTTTCTGGGGTCAGCGTACGCTCGACCTCATCAAGTGTAGTGATGGTCTCGCCCGCACGCGCGCGCCTGACAATAACACCCGCACGTCCCTGCTCATCTGCAGCAATCGCGTCTAGGTCAAAAGCATGGAAGGGCTGCCCCGTCTCGAACATGACCAAGTTGGTGACATCAACAATATTGTTGATTGAACGCGCACCACAAGCCTCGACACGCTGCACCAACCAATCGGGAGACTGACCAACACTGACGCCGCGAATCACCTTGGCAGCGTAACGCGGACAGGCATCACTGTCCTGAACATCGACAGTCGCATAGTTATGGACGCACTCCGCCGCCTCGCCTGAAGGGGTAGAATCATCAAATGCAGGAGTCGGCAGACCAAAAACGGCAGCGACTTCACGGGCGATGCCCTGCATTGACAGGCAGTCGGGGCGATTGGGCGTGATTTCCAGGTCGAGGATGGTGTCCGACAGGTTGTAGTAGCGGGCAAAGGGCGTGCCAACAGGCGCGTCTTTGGGCAAAATCAGCAGGCCATCAGCGTCGCCGCCCACCTGCAGCTCGCGCGCCGAGCAGTTCATGCCGCAACTGAGTTCGCCCCGTAGCTTTGTCTTTTTGATTTTCATGCCACCGGGAAGGGTACTGCCCACTGTGGCAACGGGCACTTTGTCGCCTATTTGAAAGTTGTCGGCACCACAGACAATTTGCAACAGCTCATCAGCTGCAACGTCAACCTGGGTGACCCACAAAGTGTCAGCAGCGCTGTGCTTTGTTTTCTCGATGATTTGACCAACGACCACGCCGTCCAGGCTGTCACCGGTCACTGTTACTGCCTCGACTGCTGTTCCCGTCATATCAAGGGTGTAGACAAAAGCATCCAGGTCGTCGCAGTGTTGCTGTACGTCTGGCATAATCTCGCGAAGCCATTTTAAGGATACACGCATGTCAGTGTTGCTCCTTACCGTTAAAACTGGCGCAGAAAGCGCATGTCGCCTTCGACCAGAATGCGAATGTCAGGAATGTCATAGCGCAAAGCAGCAATACGGTCGATTCCCATGCCAAAGGCAAATCCCGTGTAGCTGTCACTGTCAACCTGAGAGTGACGAAAGACTTCAGGGTCTACCATGCCACAACCCAGTATTTCAATCCAGCCGGTATTGCCGCAAAAACGACAGCCACTGCCGTCGCAAATTCCGCAGCTGACGTCAACTTCTGCACTGGGTTCGGTAAAGGGAAAATAGTGGGGACGAAAACGCGTCTTGCGGTCTTTGCCAAACATTTCTTTGCAAAAGTAGTCCATTGTACCGCGCAAATCAGCAAAGGTGATGTCACGGTCAACAACCAGCCCCTCCATTTGGGTAAACTGGGGCAGGTGGGTAGGATCTGCTGCATCGCGGCGGTAGACCTTTCCGGGTGCCAGCACATAAATGGGTGGCTTTTGCTGCAGCATGGTGCGCACCTGGACAGGACTGGTGTGGGTGCGCAGGACAACCTCACTTGGCTCGAAACCTGTGTGCTCTTCACCACTGGGGTCAAACAGGTAAAAGGTGTCGCTGGCACTACGCGCCGGGTGCTGCACATCGTGGTTCAGCGCGGTAAAGTTGTAGAAGTCCAGTTCTGCTTCGGGGCCTTCTGCCACCTGATAGCCAATGCCAATAAAGATGTCAATAACCTGGTCACGAATACGGTTAATCAGGTGCTGTACTCCCAAAGGTGCTGCACGTCCTGGCAGGGTAATGTCCAGCCGTCCCTGTGCCAAACGCTGGTCAAGAGCAGCTGCCTGCAGCTGTTCTTGGCGTTGTGCAAGTACGTCCTCTGTGCGCTGGCGCAGTTCATTGGCAGCCTTGCCACAGGCAGCGCGCTGCGCCGGGTCAAGCGTACCCAGTTCACGCAAAAGCGTGGTCAGACTGCCCTTGCGACCCAGTAGTTCGACACGCACCGCTTCGAGTTCTGCCACATCTGCAGCAGCGTCGATTTTTTCTTGGACAGTACTCTGCAGCTGTTCTATCTGTGTCAGCAGCGACATCGTTAGGCTTTCAGGGCGTCACGTGCAACAGCAACCAGACGCGCAAAGCCAGCGCTGTCGTTTACCGCCATGTCAGCCAAGACCTTACGGTCCAGTTCGACACCAGCCGTCTTGAGCCCGTTCATAAAACGAGAATAGGACATGTCGTTTTGTCTGGCAGCAGCATTAATGCGTGTAATCCACAGACGACGAATGTCGCGTTTTTTGTTGCGACGGTCGCGGTACTGGTACTGCAACGAATGCTGGACTTGCTCTTTTGCGGCCTTGTAGCTGCGGCTTTTTCCGCCGTAGTAGCCTTTTGCTTGCTTTAAAAT
>WREJ01000097.1 GCA_009779395.1 Coriobacteriia bacterium | reverse complement strand
CCTTTTGTGCCTGGACCGACCGCCTAGTCGAAGTTGGACTTGCTTTGACAGAAAAGCGCGCCGCGCTATTTGACCGTCTGTCGCCACAGGTCAGACGCTTTTACCGGGGACTTTTAGAACAAGACCCGGGGACAGAAGCTGTGACGGCAGACAAAGCAACAGCTGATGCGTCTTCTTCTACTGCCGATCATACGCTGAGCTTGTACTACCTGTCGTCTTTGGGGCAAGACAGAAACGAGCAATCATTCAGGCAGCAGCTGCAACAGCGCAAAGAGGACGAAATCGCCCGCAAGCAAAGTCTGGTCGGCCCGCACCGCGATGACCTAGTGTTTGAAATCGACGGCAGAGGCGCGCGCAGCTTTGCCTCGCAGGGGCAGCAGCGACAAATAGCACTCGCCTGGAAGCTGGCACAGCTTGCCGTCATCGAGGACCTCTGCCAGACGCGCCCCTTGCTACTGCTTGATGATGTGATGAGCGAGTTTGACCAAAAACGCCGCCACTTTCTTGCTAATTTAGTAGGAGCACACGCGCAGACGGTCATCACCACAGCAAATATCGACTACTTTGATGACGACTTAATCGCGCGCGCAAAGGTCATCCCGATTACTGCGCAGTGCTGGACGCGCTCCTCCGCACAAGACACAAAAGGCACAGCAGTAGGCGAAGAAGGACGCCCTCCAGACCAGGAAGGGGGCAGCGATGAGTTTTGAGGATTATGCTGACGGCGAGCAGCTGCCGCCCGAGGAATTTAACCTCGATGTCGTCAGTGCGACGACTCCGCTGAGTGTCGAGTTGGCGCGTGTGATGGGGCGGCTTGACCCGGACGGTCAGATGGCACAGGCAGGACCATCGCTGGGTGCCGTGCAGCGGGCGTGGAACGAAATTGCTGGCGCGCAGCTGGCTGAAATCACCCGCAGCGTGTACGTGCGCAAAGACGAGGTCGTTGTGGTGCTTAGCTCGCCTTTGTGGGCGCAGGAACTGAACTTTTTGGCAGCGCAGTACTGTGAAAAACTGAATGCTGCTCTTGAAACTGACGCGCTAAAGGGCTTAAAGTTTCGCGTTAGCTAAGCTGTGCTGACACAGCGTCTGTGCTGCGGTGATTAAAGATCGCTTAAAGATTGATTAAACATCGCTTAAACATCCATTAAGCCCAATTGTGTGCTATCTGTTGAGCTTTCCAGCGCAGGTTCAGAAAAATTGCCTGGTGCAAACATCTGTGCCAGTATTGGTCGTACTCTACTCTCACAAGATCGCGCCAGTTAGGTGGTGTGATGAGTAATCGATATGCTGTTTTTAAACAAGCAGAAAGCGTCGCAAAACACAAACCGGGCATTCTGCAAGACATGCGCTTTTTGCCCCTACTGCTGCTTGCGCTGTTTTTGGTAGCAGTGTGCGCGCTTGGGATAAGTGTGCCTTCTGCTGCTGCTCAGACGCAGTCGCTGCCGGCAGACATACGGATTTTGCTGGGCTTTCGAGAGACCTACGGTCCTGACAATCGGCAGCATTTGGGCATTGATGTCTATGCTCCCCGAGGGTCAGAGTTGTATGCTCCGGTAGATGGTACGATTTCCTTTTTGGGGCGCGTGCCAGGTTCTGCTGGTCTAAATGTCATGGCACTGACCATTCGTACCGAAAGTGGTGATCTGGTTAGTATCAATCCCTTTCTGACTACCTCGATTGTTGCTGGTCAGACGGTCAGGCGCGGGCAGGCATTAGGAACGGTGAGCGATGTGGGAGACCCCTCGTCGCCCGAAAGCCACTTTCACCTAAGCCTGCGCGTTAATGGTGTGTACCGCGACCCCACACATCTTCTTGCTCAGACGGCAGGAGTTGTCGGAGGAGCAACCCAAGCACCAGCTGCTACGCCACCAACACCGGCGACAGCAACGGGATTGGCTGCAACGCCTGTGCCCGCAGCAACGCCTGCTGCAGCAACGGTACCCGCAACGGCACCCGCCGCAGCAACAGCTTTGGCAACGCAGCCACAGACAGCAGGATCTGCTGCTGGCAGTCACCTGATAGCACCCGTTTCCGCAGCAGCGTCAATAGCTATGGCAAAAAGTGCAGCAATGGCAGCAAGTCTTGCAGCAGGTGACGGCCTTGTGCAAAGCAGTGCTGCCCAAGCAAGCAGTGTCAGCAGTGTCAGTCAGGCTGCACCTGCAGCTAATGGACAGACTCTGCCGACTGCTGTTGCAGCGCAACAGGGACTGTGGGCGACAGCGCTCAGTCGCGTTGGCGAGTTAAGCCAGCTGCAACTGATGGCAAGCCTTTTTGCGGCAGGCGCTCTGCTGTCCTGTGCCGGATTGGGAGCATGGCGTTCAGTCCAGTTGATGGGACTCGATATGAGCGCGCGCTGCTTTAAAGACCGGCTGGTGGCCAGTGCCAAAAGCCTGGGGCAGAGCAGCGGTCGTACTGCTGAAAATTAGCAGACGGCTTGCAGGATAAAAAATAGTTTGCGCTGCGGCAGCTTGCACTGTGAGAGTAGGGGTGCTAGAATGTCGCAGGCAAACTATCCTGCTCCGAACAGAACCTTACACCGTTTCGGGGCCGCTGAGACCAAAGGAGGTGAACTGTGAGGACCTATGAATTATTGCTAATTCTAAACCCTACACTCAATGAAGAAGAACGTGCTGCTGCGCTTGAGCGCATCACTACGCTGGTCCGTGAAAACGGATCAGAACCAGACAATGTTGAGGAATGGGGAAAGCGTAAGCTAGCCTATGAAATCGATAAACTAAAAGATGGCGACTACGTCCTGTATGAATTTAAGGCTGATCCAGCCAATATTGCAGAAATTGATCGCGTTTTAGGTATTACCGATGCTGTAGTACGCTTCATCATTGTCAGGCGAGACAACAAGTAAAACGACATGTGAGACAGAGGTGTGTTATGAGTATCAACAGAGTAGTGGTAAGCGGAAACTTAACGCGGGACCCTGAGCTTCGTCAGGCTGGCGCAACAACTGTGCTGCAGTTTGGCATTGCCGTAAACGAGCGGAGAAAGAATTCGCAAACTGAACAGTGGGAGGACCATCCCAACTTTTTTGACGTACTGGTGTGGGGCGCACGAGGTGAAGGACTTTCTCGGGTGCTGACCAAGGGCATGAAGGTTGCTATCGAGGGCAAACTGCGCTGGAACCAGTGGAAGGCACAGGATGGTACCAATCGCAGCAAGGTAGAAATTGTTGCCGATAACGTGGACTTCATGTCTGCTCCCCGTGATGGTGCCGCCAAGGCACCCCAGGGCGACTATGCTGCTCCTGATGCTGCAGCCCCCCGCGTCGAAGAACTAGTAGAAGACATTCCATTTTAAGATTACGAAACACGTGAGAGAGTAAGGAGGTAGTTGATATGGCTGATTACAACCAAAATCGTATTCCACGCAAAAAGCCTTGTCCCTTTTGTATCGAGAAGGCTGACTATATCGACTATAAAGACACGCAGCTACTGCGTAAATATTTAACCGAACGAGGAAAAATCAAGCCACGCCGCGTTACCGGTGTGTGCACGCAACACCAAAGTCAGCTTGCTTTGGCGATTAAACGCTCGCGCGAGATGGCCTTGACCCCGTACGTTGTCCCTGTTGTCAGTGGCCGCATTGGTCGCGGTCGGTAAGAACAGGGAGGCAACACAATGAAAGTAATACTTTTAGCAGAGTTGCAAGGGCGCGGTGGCGAAGGTGATGTCATCGAGGTAAAGACGGGCTTTGCCACCAATTATCTGTTTCCCCGCAAAATAGCGGTGGAGGCGACACCAGGAAACCTAAAGCAACTAGAGCAGCGCAGACACAACATTAAGCAGCGCGAAGAGGTTCGTCTGGCAGAAGCAGGCGACTTCCGTGGTCTGCTTGACGGCAAAGCCATTACCATCACGGTGAAGGTTGGCGAGGCTGGACGACTGTTTGGCTCGGTCACTCCTATGATGATTGCTGATGCCATCAAAGACCAGTTGGGTGTCGAGGTTGACCGGCGCAAAATAGAGACACGTGGTGCCATCAAAACAGTTGGCGCACACCCTGTCGAGCTTGCCGTCTACCGCGACATCAAGGCAGACTTTACCGTTGATGTTGCTGCCGAGGGTGCCGTTGTCCCTGTCAGCGAAGAAGAGGCGGCTCTTGCTGCCGAAGTCGAAGCTGCAAAAGCAGGCACCGACCTTGACGAGCAAGACGACGTTGCAGCTCAAGCAGATGCAGCGGATGCTGAAGCTGGCGATGCTGCAGTAGACGAAGTTGCAGAGGCAGCAGATGATGCAGCAGATGCTGACACTGGCGATGCCGACGAAGCTGATGATGCAGAGGCAGAAACTGCTGATGAAACTGCTGATGAAGCAGTCGAAGAAGCAAGTGACGAAGCAGATGCAGACGACGTTGCTGAGGAAGAAGCAGCCGCTGGCTAGTTTCTTTTTGCATAAAATGAACCAACCAAAGGGGAGCTTTTGCAAAAGAAAAGCACCCCTTTTTGGTGGTCGCTGAGGCAGAGAGCTTTTGCTGGGGAATCTGTGGAAAACTTGGAAAACTCACAAAGTGGCAGGATAGAGTATAAGTAGCTGCGGGAAAACGCCTTTTTGCAAATGAATCACTTGCTAAGATGATTATGGCAAGAAAGAGGGGAAGTGAATGTCTGAGGAAACCAGCAGCAATCAGGGCGTGCGAGCACTGCCCCACAACTTAGATGCAGAGCGGGGAGTATTGGGTTCAATGCTCCTTTCTTCTGAGGCTCAACTCGAGGTTATGAGTGTTCTGACCTCGCAAGACTTCTATCGTCCCTCACATCAGGCAATCTTTACTGCTATGTCAGAACTCTTTGCAAAGGG
>WREJ01000096.1 GCA_009779395.1 Coriobacteriia bacterium | reverse complement strand
GCCGCAAGCAACATGGCAGCTGCCAGGCTCTCTTTCAGTGGTGCTTTGATACGCGAGCTTTGCAGACGGTAGCCGCGCCGGTGCAGCGGCTCGCCACTCAGATCGATGGCAATAGTTGCTTTGTCACCACGCAAGCGCAGGTTCAGCAAGACATCGGGACGCTGCTTTTGTACCGTCGGTCGCACGCCGCATGTACTGCGGATTCTATCAACTATCGCGTCTTTGGCGCGCATGGCCAAAAACTGGCTGTTGCGCAGATTCTCATTGATACCATAAGCATCGATGGCAAAAGTACCCGAGGCCGCAATATGCTGCTCCCAGGGAATACGCGACAGATTCTGGTACAGCTGATCCCCATCACGCGCAGCCACACGGTCAAGAATCAGCAGCACACGACTTGCCGTGCGCAACCACAGACAAGCGCGCAAACCCTGTTCCAAGGTGCCAAAAAACGCCACGCCACTTTGCAGGGGACGCACCCGTGGCGTATCAAGCGCCTTTAGCTCACTAGCAAGTAGGCTTTCAAGCCCGCGCCCGCAAGTAGCAAAGAATTCGTATGTCGTAGTGTCAGCGATTAGGAGGGCTTCTCAGATTCAATTTTCGCGATGAAGTCGCTCACCTCGCAAGCCCCAAGGTCGCCCTCTGTGCGATGACGCAAGGCTATCTGGTCAGACTCCGCCTCTTTTTTACCCATCACCAGCATGTAGGGGATGCGTTTTTGCTGGGCGCGCGCGATTTTTGCCTGCATGCGCTCTGCCGTGCCGTCGATTTCTGTGCGAATGTTCGCCGCCGTCAGTTGCGCAGACACGTCTTGCGCATAGGGAATCTGGTCATCGCTAATAGGAATCAGCATCGCCTGAGTTGGTGCCAGCCAAGACGGCAGCGCACCACCATAGTGTTCAATCAAGATCCCGAGAAAACGCTCCATACTGCCCAAAATAGCACGGTGCAGCATCAGCGGACGCTCGCTGCTGTTGTCAGCACTACGGTACTGCAGGTCAAAACGCTCGGGCATCAGCGCGTCAAACTGAATGGTCGAACACTGCCAGGTTCTGCCCAGCGCATCACGCAGATGAATGTCTATTTTGGGCCCGTAAAAGGCACCGTCACCCTCGCTGATCGTGTAGTCAACGCCGTATTCTTGCAGCGCGTTTTCTAGCGCGCCTGTTGTCAATTCCCAGGTTTCTGCACTACCCATGGCGTTTTCGGGGCGCGTGGACAACTCTGCCGTATAGGCAAAACCAAAGGTATTCATAACGTAGTCGACCAGTTCCAGACAGCCTAAAACTTCAGCGTTGACCTGGTCGGGACGACAGAAAATGTGTGCGTCATCTTGGGTAAAGCCACGCGCGCGCATCAGGCCGTGGGCGACACCAGAAAGTTCGTGACGGTAAACCGTACCAAACTCGAACATGCGAATCGGCAGGTCACGATAGCTGTGCAAACCAGAGCCATAAATCAGCATATGACCTGGACAGTTCATGGGTTTTATAGCGTACTGACTTGCTGCGCGTTTCTGGTCGTCAGCATCGCCCGCCTTTGTGCTGCTACTTTTATCCTCGCCCTCATCAACATCAAAAAAGTACATGTCGTCTTTGTAGTTGTCGTAGTGACCCGACATCTTCCACAGGTCAACTTTGTAGACATGCGGCGTCATGACCTGCACATAATCGCGTTTGTACAGCTCGGCGCGCAGCCAGTCCTGCAGCAGCTGCAAAACACGCGCACCCTTAGGATGATACAGGGGAAATCCAGCACCGCCCAGTTCAGAAAAGCTGAACAGGTCAAGCTCGCGCCCCAGTTTGCGGTGGTCGCGTTTTTCGGCTTCTTCGAGACGCTGCAGATAGTCTGTCAGCTGGCTTGCTTTTTGCCAGGCAGTACCATAGACACGCTGCAACATGGGTTGCTCGCTGTCGCCACGCCAATAGGCACCCGCAAGTTTCATCAATTTGAAATGCTTTAGATAGCCCGTGCTTGGCAGGTGGGGACCGCGACAGAGGTCGCTGAAATCACCGCAGGTATAGACTGTCAAATCTTCGTCTGCGGGTAGTTCATCAATCAGTTCTAGCTTGAAGGGTTGGTCAGCAAAAAGTTCGCGTGCAGCTGCTTTGCTCATGGATTGCTGGACAAACTCCGCATCTTCTGCTGCAAGCTGGCGCATTGCTTTTTCAATGCGCTCGAGGTCTTCGAGGGTCAAGTTGGCACCCTCAGGCAGTTGCAGGTCGTAGTAAAAGCCGTCCTCGATAGAGGGGCCGATGCCAAAAACGGTGCCCGGATACAGCTGGGCAATCGCTGCTGCCATCAGGTGAGCCGTCGAGTGGCGAATCGTGTCGAGCGGAAAACGCTTGGGGTTACGTGACATATGCGGTTCCTTTGCTGCTTTTTGCTAGTCTTTAAAGGTTGCGGGAGTATTTTTCACCGCGTTGCTGCCCGTCGAAGTACGACTGCCCCCTGAACTGCGCTTAGTGCCCCCCGATTGTGTCGTGGGAAAGTCCAGCTCTAGGTCATCAGCAGTGTTTGCACGAGGTGCTGGCCGCTTTGTAGTGGCAGCTTTTGGACGCTCTGCGCCTCTTTTCTTGCTGGCAGCAGCAGTTGAGCGGGTCTGCTTTTGGCTTTTGCGCGCCAGACAGTAGGGGCAGGTTGTCCAATCGGTTTTGATGGGGCGACCACAGTAATCGCAGGGGCTGCGCAGCGTCACATTGCAGTTGGGACAAATCTGAAAGTCAATTTCGATGCCACTGTCACAACTGGGACAGGCATGTAACTCGAGCTCTGCTTCAAGCAGTCGTTGTGACAGGTCGCGCTCTTCCACATCTGCGGCAAATTCTGAGGGGCGCACAAAAACGTAGACCAGCAGCACCAGCAGCACCAAAGCAAGCGAGGCACCACCAACAGCAATAAAGCCAATGCTACTGCGCGAAAAGCCCATAAACACACCCAGCGTCAGGGCAACGGTTCCCAGCAGAGTCCACAAAATGGCAATCGTACCGCGCCGGCGCGCATCACGAAACAGCCAGAACACCAGCGCGACAGAAAGAAAGAAGCAAATCAGACCCAGACCCAGCGAAATCCTCTGAAACAGCGCATGGGCAATAATTGAATCCAGTAAATCGTTTATCATGTCCACAGCTTACTCCTTAACACATCAGCTAATACGTCGGCGCGCAGTGGCGGACTGCTCTCCCTCTAAGCTGCGACGACATTAGTCGTCACAGGACGTAACGATTGTAGCAAAGGGTAGAGCGACAGGCTGCCCGTCACGACCACTGGTTGTTTTCCTGTCATCTTTAAAACTTCGCGGAGTATGTCCACTTCTGGCACATTCGACACAACAGCAAGCGGTGCGCTGCCCGTGATGGTAGTGACCAGCTGTGCTAGCTGGGCTGCTGGTAGCGCACGCGGACCGGGTGCTTCGATAACAATAAAGCCTGCTGCAACAGGTGCAAGTGCGGCTATGATGCCCGCTGCATCTTTATCTGCAAGGATTCCCAGTACAATGACAGGCTTTTGCCCCAGCTGCACTGCTGTCTCTTGCAGTTGCTGGGCAAGCAAAGCTGCTGCTGCGGGGTTATGGCTGCCATCAAAGACCAACAAGGGGTCTTCGCGCAGTACCTCAAAACGTCCAGGGAAAGTCATCTGTGTTACTGCTGTGCGTACCAGCTGCGGGTCGAGTGCACGCCCGAGTGCTGCTTCTGCGGCAAAGAGTGCTGTTGCCGTGTTACTTGCCTGGTATGCTGCACCGGCAACACGCAAGTCCCGGTAGTGTTCGTGGGGTGTCGTGACGCTGAACTCTGTTGCAGTGGGCGCGCTAGCATTAATAGTAAAAGAATCTGCCGTCACACAACGTGGGTGCAGACCAAAGCTCGTGGCACGCTTGAGAAAAATGTCAGCAAGGCCTGGGGGATTTTGGACGGACTCTCCCAAGATAACGCTGCTACCTGCCTTTATGATGTGGGATTTATCAAAGGCGATTTCTTCGATGGTATCCCCGAGGAACGCCTGGTGGTCGAGGCCGACGCTGGTGATGACCGCAACGGCAGGATTGGCGGCACTGGTGGCATCCCACCTGCCCCCCATGCCCACTTCAAGCACGGCGACATCTATACTTGCGTCACGCAGATGGATAAAGCAGGCAAGCGTCAGCTCTTCAAAAGCAGTGAGCGTGACACGCGCGACAGTCGCTGCTTTTTGCGCAGCGGCGCGTGCGGCAGCAAGCTCAGACTTGCTGATACGAGTGCCATCAAGCACGATACGCTCGCTGTCACAGAGCAGCGGCGGGCTGGTATAGAGCGCAGTCCGCACAGCTTCTGCGCGCAGCAGCTGGTCGATGATGCGTGCTGTCGAGGTTTTGCCATTGGTACCCGTGACCTGCACGACCTGAAAAGCACGTTCAGGGTGACCTGCCGCAGCACAGGCGGCTCGTACTGCCTCGAGCGAGGGGCGTATCGCAGATTCTGTGTGCAAGCTAGCTCAGCTGATCCTCAAGTTGTGCCAAAGACGCACGCAAGGCGGTCGCCTTTGCCTGGTCTTTTTCGATGATTTCTGGGGCTGCCTTTGCCAAAAAGCCTTCGTTTGACAGCTTGCGCTCGAACTTTGCGAGTTCTGCAGCAACCTGATCGCGCTCTTTGCGCAGGCGTGCTGTTTCAGCAGCAAGGTCAACTTGACCTTCTAGCAAGACGTATATTTCTAGTCCTGCGGCAACGGTCACCGCGCTGTGATCGGGTTTTTTAAGGTCTGCGCCTATCTGTATGTCGCTTGCTGCAGCCAGTTGCTTGACTTGCTCGCTGAGTTCTTGCAGTAGAACAGCATCAGCTGCGTCACTTACCTTGACGGCAAGAGGCAGTGCCGTGCGCGGACTAATCTGGTAGCGTGCTCGTGTGCTGCGCAGTGCCGAGACCACTGCCTTTAGTAGCTCG
>WREJ01000095.1 GCA_009779395.1 Coriobacteriia bacterium | reverse complement strand
CCTGCTGACACGCGACCCTGCGCGCACAAAACTGCTGGGTCTAAACAGCCTAGGTCTGGCAGAGATTACCCGCAAAAACACCGCTGACGGTCTGTCCCGCCTGGCGCGTGAAATCTGTCCCCACTGCGAGGGTCAGGGTCGCCTGTTGCTGTCCCCGCTAGGCAAACGCAGCTAGTATTGCAGCTAGTTTGACGCTTAGGTACCGCAGCTTACAACGGAGCCAGACGGTCAATAATGTTGTTGTCTACGGTGATGCTGTCTGCTACAAATATCCAGGTACCCAGGTATTCAAAGCGACCCGTCATGGTCACAACATCGCCGGGCACCGGCATCGGTCCACCACTGACATTGTTTGCCCACATCATCATGGTGTTGCAGTTCAGATTGCCACACTGCAAAATATGAGCATTGTCAACAATAGCAAAGGCAGTCGGACTTTCAGCCGAGATTATAGTAACCGTAGCAGTCAGTGTTATCTCTTGCTGGTAATCGATAGGACTAGCAAATACGTCAGCTATCTGCAAAGTGCTGCTACAACCCAGCAGTGCGACCACAACAAAAATGCTTACAACAGCAATCAGCAAAACCCTCGTGCAAATCCAAACACCTCGTGACACGATAATCCTCCTCAGTTTGGTACGAAATGACTGTCCGCAGTTCATTCTACACTATCGTCGTCCTCTTTTTTGGCAGAGTACGTCCAGAACAGTTAAATCCTTCCAGTGGAGGAGGATGTCCAGTAATGGACCTTCTCTGCCACCTGCTCCACAAAAAGGGGGAGGAATGTTATACTGAGCAGTCCAGATTTTAGCTGTACTTACAAAAGAGCCTACAAGAAAAGGCTTACAAGAAAAGGAAGCAAGCGACATGGCAGTACCAAAGAGGAAAAAAGGGCGTGCAAAGACCAACGCGCGCCGTGCGAATCATACTATTAGCGCAGAAAACGCGCAGGAATGTCCGCAGTGTCATCAGGCAAAGTTGCCGCATCGGGTGTGTGGATTTTGCGGCTACTATAAGGGCAAAGAAGTCATCGAGACCGAAGCCTAAGACCGGTGAAACCGCTCACTATTGCTGTTGACGCGCTGGGTGGCGATTTTGCTCCCTCGGCTGTGATAGATGGCGTTGCTTTGGCACTAAAACGTGATGCGCAGTTGCGGGTCGCGCTGTGTGGTCCGGTGCAAGTTGTCGAACCTTTTGCGGCTTCTGCTGCTGCACAGGGACGTGTTGACGCCTATCCCACTACCGAAGAAATACCGATGGACGAGCTAGATCCAGCACGTGCAGTACGCAGCAAAAAGGACGCTTCGCTGGTTGTTGCTGCCCGTCTGGTTAAAGAAGGCGTTGCTGCTGGTTTTATCTCGGCTGGTTCGACCGCTGCCTGTTTAGCGGCGGGAACTTTGGTTGTCGGACGCATTCGCAGCGTCAAACGTCCAGCGCTGGCAGTAATATTGCCGGGTAAACGTCCCGTGGTCATGGTTGACACGGGGGCAAATGCTGACTGCAAGCCTGAATTTTTGCTGCAGTTTGCAGAAATGGGACGAGCCTACAGTGCGGCGGTTGTGGGGGTCGAAAACCCGAGCATCGCGCTGCTAAACATTGGGTCAGAGCAGGGTAAAGGCTCTGAACTGGCAAAAGAAGCTCAGGTGTTGATGCATCAGCACACAGCTAACTTTCAGGGAAACGTCGAGGGACGTGACATCCTTGCTGGGGTGGCAGACGTTGTTGTTACCGATGGTTTTACCGGCAACGTTGTTCTAAAAACACTAGAAGGGTCGATGACCTTTTTGTTGGGCAAGCTAAAGACACTTTTTATGGCAACAACAATCAGCAAGCTAGCGGCTTTGGCACTAAAGGGGCGCTTTGCTGACCTTAAACAAGAACTGAATCCTGACCAGTATGGTGCTGCTCCCCTATTGGGAGTAAAAGGTCTCTGTTTGGTTGCTCATGGGTCTTCCTCACCTGAGGCTATTGCAAATGGCATCTTGGTTGGGGCAAAAGCTGTCCGCAATCAAGTCACTGAAAAAATCACCAACGCCCTCTGTGAACAGGCAGGCAGCGAATGACACAACAGCTAATGCAGTGCGGTAGGCGCGCTATAGCGGGCATTTTGACCCTGACACTTGTGGCTGCGCTGTTGCTGCCTTTGCTGGCAGTGGCACTACCAGCAGATACAGAAGCACAGGCAGAAACACTCGGCGACATCACCCCCTTTTCTGCGATTACCTTTTATTTGCGCCGCATGCAAACGACCTATGTTGCAGCGGTCACCGGCGAACTTGACCCAGAGGTAGAGTTACCCGTTACAGTCGAGATTGCTATTCCTGCTGGCGCACAAATCATCTGGTTTGGGCAGCGCAGCGATGGCAACATTGTCTTTGACCCGCAAATCGAAGAACCCCACAACATTCGCCGGGACGGCAACCTGGACATCTATACGGCGACCCTTACTGACCATCACAAGCTGCAAATCGAATACCATCCGCTGACAGAACCAGTGACACAGCTAGGAAACGGCGACTATGCTGTTGCGATGGATTATACTCCGCTGACAGATTTGCTGGCGGTGCGCATGATAACAAACCTGCCGCTGGGTAGCGTGGCACATGACGCTGCCATCGAGTTTTTTGGCAACAACGAAGAGGGCGATCCGCAGCTAGGCTACATTTTTTGGGACACGCCGGCACTGCAGTCGATAAACGCAAACATCATTTATACACCGCCGGCTGGACAGGGAATGCCCACCAACAACAATGTGATGGACGGTCTGATTGTTGTCATAGCGACGCTGATTGTTGTAGCGGGTGCTGCAGTTGCTGTTATTTTGATTAAGAGGCGTCCTTCAGGTTCTGAATAATTTCAGCACCAGTCATAACTCTGCCAAAAATTTCCATATTAACCAAAGCCGCCTCGTGTTGTTGCTTATTGATTGCAGAACACACATCAGAGCCAAACACAACCTTGTAGTCACGAAAACAAGCGTCACGCGCCGTTGATTCACAGCAAATATTAGTCACCGTTCCACAAATGATAAGCGTGTCCACGCGGTGGTCAGCCTCTCCTCCCTTAATGTTGCGCAATAGCAAGTCGAGATCCGTCTGATAAAAAGCACTGTAGCGACGTTTGTGCAAAACAACATCCTCTGGTCGCGGAGCAAGGGCGTCCACTACCCTGATACCATCGGTGCCCGCGCGCATACCCGCATCTTTCAGGTGCGGAAAGGTTGCGATTTCCAGCGGATTATAGCTGGGATCGGTCTGATGAAGCGTATAGATAATAGGTATAGACAGGTCACGACAACAGTCAATCAGTGTCTTGATGGCAGGAATTTGTGTCCGCGCATGGGGAATCTCCATAATGGCACCCTCGAGGACAAAGTCATTTTGCATGTCGATGACCAACAGAGCACAGCTATGAGGGTTGATGTTCCATTTAGGTGATGTCATTAGGTAATGATAGCACTTTTGGCAGCGAGCGCTTGCGACAAATCATGAACATCTAATGGGGAGTAGATTAATCATGTTAGAATTTTTCCTAGTGAAACAGTGTGTGAAACAATGCGTCTGACCTGCAAGTCGCAACACAGTTAAGGACAACCATGACCGCCAAAACCCATAAATCCCACGGGGGTGTGGCACATTCACAAAAAGCTAAATTCACGCTACTGGTAGTAGCGTTTTTTCTGCTGTGTGCACCTCTTTTTGCAGTAGCGAATTCACCTGCGTTTCAGTCTGTTGTAGCACCCGTGTATGAACTACTGACTGCTGGTCAAATACCGCTGTCAACACAGGCAGGTATAACACCGCTAGCAGATGATGAGTCAATGGAAGGTCGCCTTTCTTCAGGAATGGGTCACACTCATTTCATTAAAGATGATGGCACCCTCTGGTCATGGGGACGTAACGAAAGTGGTAGAACAGGACTCGGTATAACAGCAGCAACTCCTCAAACATCACCTACGCAGGTAGGCACTGATACTAACTGGAAACAAGTGTCTGCAGGAATGAATCACTCCCATGCCATTAAAACAGACGGCACGCTCTGGGGATGGGGAATGAACTGGCATGGTGTAACAGGACAGGGTACGACAACAGGCAATCAAGCAACACCGGCACAAATAGGTACCGATACTGACTGGATGCAAGTGTCTGCAGGTGGTATGTTTTCCCTTGCCATCAAGACAGACGGCACGCTCTGGGCATGGGGCGATAACGGACGTGCCGCAACAGGATTCGGGACCATTACAGGCACTCAACTAACACCGCGGCAAGTAGGTACGGCGACTAACTGGACCTACGTGTCTGCGGGAAATATGCATACCCATGCCATCAGATCAGACGGTACGCTCTGGGCATGGGGATTTCACCAGTTTGGCAGAACAGGACTCGGTGTGGCGACAGCAACCTATCAAATGACACCTGCACAGGTAGGAACTGCTACTAACTGGAAACAAGTGTCTGCAGCAAGTACTCACTCCCATGCCGTCAGATCAGATGGCACTCTCTGGGCATGGGGAGAAAACGCAAATGGCAGAACAGGACGCGGGATCACAACAGGCAATCAAGCAACACCTGCGCAAATAGGCACGGCTACTAACTGGACAGCAGTGTCTGCAGCTACTATTCACTCCTTCGCCATCAGAACAGACGGCACTTTGTGGTCATGGGGTAATAACAGTAATGGTAGAACAGGACTGGGTACGATAGCAGGCGAACAACTAACACCAGCACAGGTAGGTAGTTCTACTGATTGGCTGTTGGCTAAGGCTGCTAGTAGCGAAACTTTTTCTATCGGCATGAGAACAGATGGTACGCTCTGGTCATGGGGAACTAACAGCAATGGTCAACTCGGCAAAGGGATCACCTCAGCATCTGGTATGGGTGTTGGTACCAACAACACTATACCCTGGAGGATAGCAGCATCTCCTATTCCGCAAGCTGCTCAGAACTGGCTGCCTGCTGCTGGCAGTGCAGGTAGTGCAACGACTCCCTATAATGGCAGACAAAACGTAACTCCTGACAGCACGCCACATATCATCATACGCTTTGACCGACCAATGTGTACTGATCCTGCGTCTTTGGG
>WREJ01000094.1 GCA_009779395.1 Coriobacteriia bacterium | reverse complement strand
GCTACTAGTAGTAACGTTAACTTACGCTTTTTTGAGAGCCCCCCCCCCCCCGTGGGATTTTTGGGTTCTGGCGGTCATGGTCATCCTCGCTTCTTTGTATCATCGTGTCATCTGCATATGACAATCATTTCATGTATAAAAGCACCGTCTTCGGTGCAGGAAATATTGTAACAGCTAGGTCAAGTTATTCTTGAAATGCTCATGTTTTTGTTGATTTGTGACTAAAATGCCATCTTTGCCACTGTCACCAACAACTGCTAGAGTGCTCCAGGTGGGTGAGATTCGTGCTACTGTGCAGTGCGCGATATGTCAAAAATCTCACAATACAAAGCCGTCACCTGGGCTGCTTGCTCAAATGTCAGGTCTGCTGTCAGGCGTGCGAGGATTTCACGTTCACGCTGAGCCTGAAGGATTTGCAGGTCATTTTGCCGCTTGAAATCGGCGATGTCTTGAACCAGCTGCAGGCGCGCGAGAAACAACTCGCGGATTTGGTCGTCCAGCTGGTCAATGCTCCCCCGTATGTCGTCCAATTGCTTTTTTAACGCGGGAGTCAGTCCATCAGTAGCACTAGGCATGGCTGTTCACCACCATATCGGCGAGGGTTATCGCTGCTGCAGCCTCGATGCAGGGGACAGCACGCGGGACAATGCAGGGGTCGTGTCTACCCTGAATGCTTAGTTTTACTGGCTGCATACTGTCCAGGTCAACGGAGTCTTGTTCTTTGGCGATGGACGATGTCGGCTTTATGGCAACGCGAAAAATAAGGGGCATTCCCGTTGACAGACCACCTACAACACCACCAGCGTTGTTTGATTTGTGGTCAAGCTCTCCCACATGAAGATCATTCACATGAAGATCATTATGCCGTGTTGTGTCTGCATCTTCTTTTAGGCAAAAGGCGTCGTTGTGTTCGCTGCCCAGCATTCCTGCAGCCGCAAATCCTGCACCAAATTCGATGCCACGCACGGCGGGTACGGCAAAAATGGCAGTCGACAGACGATTTTCGATGCCGGCAAACAGCGGACTTCCCACACCGATGGGCAGGCCTATGACGGCGCATTCAATCACGCCCCCCACAGAGTCACCTTCGGCAGCGGCGTCTGCTATGACTTGTTTCATGGTCGTCTCGACAGCAGGGTCGTTGACAGGAAAGCTGCCACCGTGCTGCAGGTCGTCAAGGGTCACGGCAAGCGGGTCGTAGGGCTGGTCAAGTACCGTGTGAATCTGTTCAATGTGGGCACCAATATGTATGTCCCAGCGATTAAGCAGCTGCAAACACACTGCCCCAGCAAAACACAGCGGCAGGGTCATGCGTCCCGAAAAGTGCCCGCCGCCACGAATGTCCTGTGCACCAAAGTATTTCTCGTCGACGTAGTAGTCTACGTGCGAGGGACGCGGAATAGTCGCCACCTGCTGATAGTCTGCGCTGCAGGTATCGATGTTTTCAAACAGTGCACACAGGGGTGCGCCGCAGGTCGCACCGTCGATAAGGCCAGAGACAATACGAAACTGGTCAGGCTCTGCTCGGGTGGTCGAATGCGCGTCTTTTCCGCCCCGTCGCCGGTCAAGAAAGCTTTGTATGTGCTGCAAGTCAAGCTCGTAGCCAGCAGGTAGTCCGTCGATACTAACGCCAAGCATAGGCGAGTGAGACTGTCCAAAGATGTGCACTTGTATGTTCTGTCCAAAACTCGATGACATGGACGTCCTCCTCAACAGTCTTTCGTTTAGCCCATCACTTGACCCGCTGCTTGGTCACCCAAGCGACCACCCAGCTGACCACCCAGATGGCAGTAGTCGGTGAAAAAATCGGGGTAGGTCTTTGTGACCGCATCTGCACCCACAATTTTAACAGCAGTGCTCGCATAGCTGCCCGCAATGGCAGCCGCCATCACAATCCGGTGGTCGCCGGCAGCGTCAACCGTTCCGCCGGTGATTGTTCCGCTGCCACAAATCAGCAGCTGATTGTCGCTGGCATACACTTCGCAGCCCAAAGCCTGCAGCAGCGCATGCGTTGTTTTAATGCGGTCGCTCTCTTTCAGGCGCAGCCGTTTGATGCCGTAAATCCGTGTCTGACCGCGGCGCAAAGCAGCACAGACAGCCAAGATGGGCACCAGGTCGGGAATATCAGTCGCATCGATCTCTGGCTGGTCTTTTATCGCAGAAAAGCTGCGATCGCGCTGCAGCGAGTGAGGGTTTAGTCCCGTCACCGTAAGGCCCGCTGCAAGCCAGTTGGCAGAGTTTGACCAGTCCCCCTCGACAGAGATGCTGCCTGGTGAGGTGTAGCGCTGTCCGCCAGCGATGCGGTAATGGACAGACTCCGCCGCTTGGTCGTCTGTGCACTGAACAGTAATGCCAAACTGGCGCAAGACCGCAAGGGTCAGATCAACATAGCCCGCTGATTGCAGCGGCGTCGTCAGCTGGATTGTGCTGTCTGCAGCAAGCAGAGGCAGGGCAAACAGCAGACCCGACAAGTACTGCGAGCTTTCGTCGCCTGGCAGCTGGAAATCTGCCGCTTGCAGGCGGTCGTTTGTGTGCGCCTGCCACGTGATGGGCAGCGTGTGGCGGTCACAGCTTAGCGCGCCAGCTGCCAGTGCCGCACACAGCGGCGCAAAGGGACGGTTCAGCAGACTGCCACTGCCAGTCAGAGTGCCACGCACATGCACTGCTGCAAGAATCGGCAGCAGCAGACGCGCCGTTGCGGCACTTTGTCCGCAATCAACGGTGATGCTCGAAGACCTGTCGCCAAGGGTACTGCTGGGCGTGACGGTGATATGGTCAGACTCCGCCTGTGTTGTAGCACCCAAAAAGCGCAGTGTCTGCAGAGTAGTGTTCAGGTCATCAGAGAGAGTAGTCGAGCGGGAGAGCTTGACCTGCGTTGGCTGGTCAGCCAATGCTGCAGCAATCAAGATTCGCTGAGCGTGAGATTTCGAGGGGATTGCCGCGACGTGCCCAGAAAGTGTGCCCGGCAAAACGATGATGTCTGCAGATTTCATCACAGCTAGCGCAGGGCAGCACGCAAAGCAGCAACGTCCTGTGCTAATGCCGCAAAAGCTGCAGGGGTAATCGACTGCTGCCCGTCACAGAGCGCGCTTGCGGGGTCAGGGTGAACCTCTATCATTAGTCCGTCTGCCCCTGCAGCAACGGCAGCCAGTGCCACAGGACGCAGCAAGTGCGCCGCAGCAGTGGCATGACTGGGGTCAACAATGACCGGCAGATGCGTCAGTTCTTTCAGACGCGCAATCGCCGCGACATCTAGCGCGCAACGCAGCGCAGGGTCAAAACTGCGCACGCCACGTTCGCACAAAATGACCTGGTCATTGCCGCCGCTCAGTAGGTATTCTGCGCTCGACAGCAGCTCGTCAAGAGTGTTGCCAAAACCACGTTTTAGTAAAACAGGCTTGTTTAGTGTCGCCAACTGACGCAGCAAGCTAAAGTTTTGCATGTTACGCGCACCCACCTGAATAATGTCGACCTCTGCAAAGGCGGGTATCTGCTGCGCGTCAACGATTTCAGTCACAACAGGCAGTTTCGCAGCACGTCCTGCCTGCAGCAGTAACTGGATGCCCTCCTCTGCTAGACCTTGAAAATCATAGGGAGAGGTACGCGGCTTAAACGCGCCACCACGTAGAACCTGTGCGCCTGCTGCTTTGACCGCAGTGGCAGTCGTTGCAATTTGTTCCGCCGACTCGACCGAGCAGGGACCAGCAATCAACAGAAAGTTGCCACCACCAACTGTCGCAGCACCCACCGTGACACAGGTGTCAGCCGGGTGCTGTGCGCGGCTTACTTTGTACTCTTGTCTTTGTGTGTCTGACACACTGAACTCCTGTATGACTTAGGCTACGTTGATGACCTTGGTAATCCCAGGAACGCGATCTTTTAGGACGCACTCTACCTGCGAAGCCATGGTCAGCCCCGCCATCGGACAACCACGACAGGCACCTTGCAGTTCTACCAAAACGGTGCCGTCATCTTGGATTTCTTTCAATTCGATGCCGCCACCGTCTGCCTGCAGACGCGGACGAACCACAGCAAGAGCTTCTTCTACCAATGTTCTATCGATCGACATAATGATATAAATCCTCTCCACGCGAAGTAAGAACAGCTATTTTATAATAGCATCTAGGGTGCTCTGTCTTGCAGAAAGCTGCTACAATAACCAAACACTAAACTTGTGATACGCTCACTGCGTTGGAGTTGGGTCTGTTCTGGTGAACAGCACGGTCTTCAAAACCGTCGTGAGGGGTGAAGAGCCTCTCGGGTGGGTTCGATTCCCACGCAACTCCGCCATATCAAAAAAACATAGCGTGCTCCAGACGTTCAAGGTCAAGGAGGCTTGAAAAATCAAAAATGCTAAGCGTACTAAGCTACTCGTGTATTTTTGATTTTTCAAACGACACCGAGATTGGACGTCTGGTGTGCGCTACGCAATTTCCCTTAGCACTGCTTCTAGCTGATCCAACATCCAGTCCAAATCTTCCTTGCTTGTCGAAAGCGGCGGAGCAAAACGAACCGTCGAGCCGTGCGTATCTTTTGCCAGCACCCCTTTGTCCATCAGCAATTCGCAGACAGCGCGCCCCGTTGCACGAGCCGGATCGATGTCAATGCCTGCCCACATTCCCAGACCACGTTTTGCCAGCAGCAATCCCTGCTGCACAAAGCCGTCCAGACGTGATTGGAAGTGCTCGCCTAAGACACGCGCGCGCTCTTGGTATTCGCCGGTCTGCAAAATGTCGCAGACTGCCATACCCAAAGCACAAGCAATGGGATTACCACCAAAGGTCGAGCCGTGCGTTCCCGCAGTCATCAGGCCCAAGACTTCCGCGCTGCCAACGGCGGCAGATACAGGATATACTCCGCCACCCAAGGCTTTCCCAAGGGTCATCAGGTCAGGCTTCACGTCAAAATGCTGCCAGGCAAAGGTGTGTCCGGTGCGCCCCAGACCCGACTGAATCTCGTCAAAGATGAGCAGAGCATTTGCTTCTGTCGTCAGGCGGCGTGCTGCCTGCAGATAGTCGACGGGCGGAATGTTGACGCCGGCCTCGCCCTGAATGGGTTCTAACAAGACTGCTGCCAAACGGTCGCCGACCT
>WREJ01000093.1 GCA_009779395.1 Coriobacteriia bacterium | reverse complement strand
CGTCTTGCCACCCAGATACGCCTGCACCTGACCAGGATTCGCTGCAAGAATTTCTGCAATGGTACCCTCTAGCTCACCTGCGTCACTCAGCTGTTTCATGCCGCGTTCTGTAACAATTTGTGCAGGGGAGGCACCCGTTTCGACCATTAACTCAAACACCTCTTTTGCTTGCTTGCCGCTGATGCTGCCGTCACGTACCAAAATCACCAACTGCATAGCATCAGCACTGCTCACACAGCTTTGACCAGCAGATATTCCCTCGGCGTTTAGGTAGGCACTGATGTCTCCTAAAATCAGCTTTGCTAGTGCGCGTGCCAGCTCTGCAGCACGCTTTTCTCCCACTGATGCCAGACCCTCGTCAAAGTAAGCAGCCAGCTCGACATCGCCAGTCAGTACTGTTGCATCGTGTGCTGGCAGCTGGTAGTCTGCCATCAGACGCGCCTTGCGCTGGTCGGGCAGTTCTGGCAGACCAGCCGCGATAGCCTGGATGTAGTCGTCTGTCAAAACCGTTGGCGCGATATCGGGTTCAGGGAAATAGCGATAGTCGTGTGCGTCTTCTTTCGAGCGCATCGCAGACGTGACCTTTGTCAGTGGGTCGTAGTGACGTGTTTCCTGCGTTACTGCACCACCTGACTCGATTAGTTCGACCTGGCGAACAATCTCGTAGCACAGACCATCATGCAAAGCCTTCAGCGAGTTCATGTTTTTCAGCTCGGTTTTAGTACCGAACTCTTTCTGGCCACGCGGACGCACAGAAATGTTAGCGTCACAGCGCATGGAGCCCTCCTCCATATTACAGTCAGAAACACCAAGGGTCAGAAAGACTGCGCGCATTTTTTGCACAAAGCGACGCGCTTCTTCCGGAGTACGAATGTCGGGTTCAGTGACAAGCTCCATCAGAGGGGTGCCGGCACGGTTGAAGTCGACCAGCGACTGGGTGGCACCGGTGATGCGACCGTCGCTGCTACCCACGTGAATCATTTTGCCCGTGTCTTCTTCTAGATGGATGCGCGTGATGCCAATGTGTGCGCTGTAACCCTTGCCGTCTGCTGCAGGCGTGACGTTTGTTGCGCTGTCAGCATCAAAACGCTGCCAGCTATAGACCTCGTCGACCTCGACATTTAGGTGACCATCAAAGCAGTAGGGCGTATCGAACTGCGTGATTTGGTAGTTCGCCGGCATGTCGGGATAAAAGTAGTTCTTGCGATAAAAGCGGCTAAAGCGCGAAATGTCACAGTCGATGGCAAGACCAGACAGTACCGTCATTTCGATAGCAGCGGCATTTGGTACCGGCAAAGACCCTGGTAAACCCACGCACACTGGGCACACGCGCGTATTTGGCTCGCCACCAAAGGCAACCTCGCAACCACAGAACATTTTGCTGCGTGCTGCGGTGATTTCGGTGTGGATTTCCAGTCCGATGACTGCTTCCCAATCTGATAGTACGTCTTTTAGCTGGCGTGCCATATGTCTTACCTTTCTAGCTGCTGCTGTCCTAGTTTTGCGTTGACACATACATCAATACGGGCAAACCAAGATGATACCGACTGCCACCGGCAGGAAATTGCTGCGTAATAATGCCGCTGCCACCAGCAAGTTCTGGGTTGGCAAGCTCGGGAGCACTGACCAGTACCGGAATAAAGCCCCGCTGAGAAATAGCCTCGATTGCTGCAGTCGCATCTAATGCCAGTACGCTGGGCACCTCTACGGTGGTCACGTCCCCACTCGAGACCAAAAATCCCAGCCTGCCACCGGCGCGAAGCAGCGTGTTTTCAGCAGGAGGCATTTGCGAAATGACCGTACCTGTTGCTACCGTGCTGTCAATCATGCTGAAGTACTCGGGGACAAATCCCGCCTGCGAAATAATGGTCGTTGCCGCAGTCATCGATTGATTGGTGATGTCGGGAACAGAAAGGTCGGTGGTAGAGTTACCCGTTGACACCATAAGCAGGACAACAGAACCAGGACTGACAAGGTTTCTGCCGCCCGGTGTTTGCGCCACAACTTCGCCCTGCTGACCAAAACTTGCTGCCGCCTGATAAAACACGGGGTTAAAACCCGCATCAGCAAGAGCCTGTCGCGCTGTTCCTTCTGACAATCCTAAAACGCTGGGCACCTCTACCTGCGCATCAGTAGTGCCGGCAGATATCAGTATTTTAACCACAGAGCCTGCAGCTACCTGCGTGCCACTGGTCGGCAAAAAGCCAACAACTCTGCCTCGGGGAACCGTGCTGTCAAAGGTACGCACTTCTTCGGCGGTTAGGCGCAGATTGGCAAGTGCTGTCTGTGCCTGTTCAAAGTTCATGCCATCTAAATTGGGCACCGACACACGACTGGACGCGGCTGAAACACGCATGACCACCCTTGCGCCACGGAAGGTCTGCTCGCCTGCTGCTGGTGTTGTAGAAATCACCTGACCTGCAGGAATCCCTGGTGCTTCCTCCTCGAAAATCTCGAAATTCAGCCCCAAGAGAGTCAGCTGCTCGCTTGCTTCGACTGCTGTGTAACCCCGCAAATCGGGAACCTCGACGCTGAAGAATAGAAAGAGAGCCACCACAACAAGGGCAGCAATAATGCTGGTGATAATGCCAAAACGTATCAGCCAGCGGGGCGCATTAGGAAACCTACCCGCAGTGCTAGCTGGGTCAGTTTCTTCATCCCCTTCTTCGCTTGCTTTGGCTTTTTCAAAGCTGAGAAACTCTTCTGGTTCTGGCAAAGACGACTTTAGCTCGCTGCGCAAATCGTCCAGCTGGTCAGTCAGAACAAGGTCGTCCTCGCTGGGAACAGCGTCCGCACTTTCTGCAGCAGTCGTATCACTTTCTTTCACTGCCTGCTTTGCAAAGCGAATGTAGCGTTTCTTTTTTGCGTTCATGGGTTTCTCTTGCTGCGCCATCTTTGTGTGTCTCTTGCTAGGCGTCTGCCACTGCGGCGGCTTTGGTCAAAGGCACACTGCGATAGTCAAAGTTCAGACTGCTTTCTAAAAGCGTAGCAGCACGCAGCAGATTGGTCTCGCAAGCGTGGTCTGCAATCAGCTGAACACTTGCGGGCAAGCCGTCAATCAGGCGCGTTGGTAGCGACAGTGCGGCGATTCCTGCTATGTTCACCAGGCTGGTGTAGTAATCTGACAAATACATCGCAAGAGGGTCATCAGCGAACTCGCCAAACTTAAATGCCAGCGTTGGCGTCGAAGGTGTCAGCAAGACATCAGCCTGCTTAAAGGCAGCCGCGTAGTCACCCTTGATAAGCGTGCGTACCTTTTGTGCCTGCAGGTAGTAGTCATCGTAGTTGCCGCTAGACAGCACGTGGGTACCAAACATAATGCGACGAATGGTCTCGGGGCTAAAGCCTTCTTTACGGCTGCGCAGATACAAGTCAAGGATGTCAGTTGCGTCTTCAGCGCGATGTCCGTAGCGAACACCATCAAGACGCGCAAGGTTGCTGGACGCCTCGGCAGATCCCAGTATGTAGTAGGCAGGCGGTCCGTACTGTGCAGACGGCAGCGTGACCTCAATAATGTCAGCACCCTGCTGTGCCAAAAGTTCCGCTGCTGTCAAAACCTCTGCTTTTAGGCGCGGGTCAAGTCCGTCCTGCTGCAGCACATCGCTTACAATAGCGACCCGCATCCCTTTTGCTGTGCCTTGCAGGGCATGGTCGCACGCTACCGCAAAATCAGGTACTGACACGTCGAGGCTCGAGGCATCCAGAGGGTCAATGCCTGCGATCGCGCTAAGGGCAAGCGCGCTGTCGCGCACGCTATGCGAGAGAGGTCCAATCTGGTCAAGCGAGGACGCAAGTGCCGCACAACCATAGCGCGAAACACGACCGTAGCTGGGCTTGAGACCCACTGTTCCGGTAAAGGCAGCTGGCTGGCGAATCGACCCGCCCGTGTCTGATCCTAGGGTGATGGTCGCCATACCCGCAGCCACCGCAGCGGCACTGCCACCCGACGACCCCCCAGGTACGTGTTTGCGGTTCCAAGGATTGTAAGTAGGACCCGTCGCTGAACTTTCTGTCGAGGATCCACAGGCAAGGTCGTCCATGTTTAGCTTGCCAAGGGGAATGGTATTGGCATCAAGCAGTCTGCGCACCGCCGTAGCGTCATAAGGTGACTGAAAGTTTGCCAGCATACGCGACGAACAGGTCATGTGCGTGCCGAGCTGGTTCATGTTGTCTTTAAAGGCAACGGGTACTCCTGCCAGCTGTCCGAGTTCGTCAGCTGTGGCACCATCTGCAATGCGCTTGTCCAGCGCGTCTGCTGCTGCCAGTGCTAGTTCTGGTGTGACCTCGTTAAAGGCGTGAATGTCGCCATCAAGGTCTTTGATGCGTTGCAGCATGGTCGTTGCAACTTCGCGTGCGCTGACCTCACCACTGGTAACCAGTGTCGAAATGTGCGCCGCTGACAAAAAGGGAAGCTGCTGCAGGTCTCGTTCCGTCGAATCACTCATTATGCGCTACCCCCTGCACTGGCATCAGACATCCCGGGAGCCTTAATCTGCGGAACAACAAACGCACCATCACGCGACTCTGGCGCATTCATCAGCAGCATATCACGCGCCAAACTGCCTATTGGCACATCAGCGCGTCCGCCGTCAGTCCCATCAACAGGATGAGCCGTCGGCTCGACATCTATCAAATCAAGTTGTTTCATGTGCTCGACATATTCCAAGATATTGTTGAGTTCGACCTGCAATCCTGCGATTTCTTTGTCACTCAGCTGCAAGCGAGTCGTCAGTCCAAGGTCTTTAACCTCAGCTGTAGTTAAGGCCATACAGAAATCTCCCTTCCACAGATCCCCCATAACCGTACTATGATACCATCAAAAGCACCCTCTGTCAGAGCTTAGTTAGATGCCAATTGAGTAGGGGCGCACCTTCGGTGCGCCCCTACTTGTTCGTAGCCAGTATGTGTTAGTGCGTCAGCACCGCAAGTTCCATCTCGCGTTTACTACGTCTGGTCACACTAACTATCACGAGCAAGCTGACAATCGCCATCAGCAGTAGTGCTGAGCCAAAGTTACCCACATCTAGTCCTGCTTCGATGACTGCAGAATGTGTGTTGGTAAAGGCTGCTATATTTGCAGCTTCTCCTAGT
>WREJ01000092.1 GCA_009779395.1 Coriobacteriia bacterium | reverse complement strand
TACCAGCCACTCGAACGCCATGGGCACAACAATAAAGTAAGCAAACAGCACACCCAGTATAAACAGAGACGCTGCTGCAAAGGTCACGGGAAAGACCCACTTGCGCTCGCGTGTTTTCATCGCAGGAGCAAAAAAGGCAAAAATGTGATAAATCAGCAGCGGACTAGTGACAATCAGCGCACCATAGACACCCACCGAAAAACGAAAGGTCATCGCCTCGAAGGGGCCGGTAAACATCATCTGTGTTTGTGTTTCTGGCAGGTAAGGAATGATGGGATTAAACAGTATTCCCATGATGAACTCGTAGACGGGTCGTGCGTAAAATACCAGGCTGAGTACGGCCAGCACCACAAAGTACTGCGTCAGACGCTTGCGCAGTTCAGTAAAGTGAGCAAAAAAGGGAATGCTTTTAGGGTCAGCAAAGATTTTTGCTACAAGTGTCTGGCGCACCACCTATCTGCCCTCATCTGCTGCAGACTGCGCACAATCAGATACTGCGGCAGCATCGTCAGCAGCTGCTGATTCAGGCGCATCTTGCGTCAGACTTGCCCAGATGCTGCCAGCGATAGTGTCGCGACCGGTGCTGGTCACCTGCTCTGCCGCCTCGCTGTTAGCTGCAACAGGTGCAGCGTTTGGCTTTTGTTGGTACAGGCTGGTACGCTCGGGGGTAAGCAGCGAGTCGACCGAACTTTTCATGCCCTTGAGCCCCAGCGGGTCTTTCAGCATTTCGCGGTCCTCGGGCGAGATGATTTGTGTGTTGACGACTTCGGTGACTTGCGTGCGTGCGTCCGTGTACATTTCGACGGCTTTGCGCAGCGTCTGCATGATTTGGGGGATTTTATCGGGACCAAATATCAGCAGGGCAAAGACTGCGATTATTGCTATTTCTGCGCCACCAATCCCAAACATATGCCCGTATCTTCTGCCTATTCTATAAGCCCTTGCGCGCGCGACTGCGCGCGCAAGGGCTTTCCTGTTTTATTCCTGGTCGCCCTCTGCTTGCTCGTCTGCAGGGTCACCGTCATCTTCGGTCACCTCGCCACCCAGAACAAGCTCTAACTGCTCTTGCTGTTCTTGCTGCCGCTGCATTTCTTCCAGCTGCTCAAGTATTTCTGGCGGCAGGTCCTCGGGATTGATGGTGATGGTCTCACCAGGTGCCGGTGCGTCATTCCATTGGATGATTGTCATGACCGCCACAACTGCCGTACCCAAGACCAGTCCTGCAACCAAAATCCACACCAGTATGCGAACCCACAGGGGGCTCGAACTTTTGTCAATAGCTTTCATAACCATGGCGTGCCTACTTTACTATTCAGCCGCATCTTCGGCGGCGTCTGGGTTTTCAGCATCGTCACCCATGCCACCCATTCCGTCCATTCCATCGAGAGGAGGATGACCAGGAGGCATTTCGCCCATCATTTGCTCGTCATCAAGGATGGGAGCACCCATGCCGCCACCCATGCCGCCCATGCCGCCACCAGGTGGCTGCTGCTGCATGTTGGTAACGGGAGGGGTCGCTGGTGGTGCTAGAAAGATGTTTGCCGTCAGCATTCCTGCCAAAAAGCCCACCAACAGCGCAATCACGGCAATCAGCAAGACAACAACAGTTGTAAACTCAAAGCCAGACTGTGGTGCCGGAGCCCTTTTGGCGGCAGCTTTCTTTGCGCCAGCCTTGTTTGCGCCAGAACCCTTATTGGAACCCTTAGCAGAACCTTTGCCGCCGTCCTTTTTGGTCTTTGGCTTTTCTTCTTCTACTACAGGCTCTTCCTCGAAAAATAAATCATCGGACATGGTTGTAAATCCTCCTATAAGTAGTACTCAAACTGCAGAGCAGCACGCCGCTTGTGGCACACCACCCACTATGACAAATTCGACCTGTCAAGTATAGCACTTGTTTCCTCTGTTTCAGGCGTTTGTAGCGTTTGCCGCGCAGAAAGTCCCTGTTCTGCACGCCACTGCGCATGTCCAGCAGAAGCAGCGGGGTTTTTGCCCAAAGTCAGAATGTTCTTGACGTTTTCGACTGCCCAAATCTTGATGCATGCCCACAGATTGGTCAGGCGAAAGTTGACCGGCCAACGTAGTTCGGTCTTTTCGCAAATAGTTGATTGAGAGAGTTCTTCCATTTCACGGCGCAAACTCCCGAGTTTTTGCTCGCGCAGTTCAGGCGTGTCCAGCGAAATGTCGCGCATGACCTCGTCGACCCGTGCCATCGCAACTTTTGCCTCGCCTATACGGTCACGTACCTCGTTTGCTGTCTTGTCATCGATGAGGCCTGATTTGCGCTTCATCTCGTTTAGACGCAGGCCTGCTTCGTAGGTGACATCAACCAGTTCATCAGGGGGAAGATGGACGCTCTCGTAATTCATAACGTACTTCCACGAGGGCTGAACTAGCAGCTGACGATGCTCTTCGACTGTTGTGGCGCGCAGTTTGTAGCCGTATTTGTCAGGATTGTCATAGGCAATCGAGCCCGGGTCAAGAAAGGGCGTCATCGCCGCGATATTGCTGATAAGGCGCTTGTCGTAGTCAAGGCTTTCGTACAGATTGCCAATGTAGTCAACGGTGTCGAGCACCGACTGCGCGTTTTGACCCGGAATGCCAATCAGATAGTACAGGTCAAAGCGGGTTGCTCCGTATTCAAATGCCTGGTTAATGCTGCGCTCGACATCAGCTGTCGTATAGTGCCCCTTGCCAAACAGCTTGCGCAGTTCGTCGTCGTGGCTTTCTGCGCTGACCTCGATGGTCCAGTCTTTTAGGTTTGCGGCAAGCAGTTCGTACAGCTTTTCTGTCGGCGGCGTAAAGACCTCAAAGCCAATGGCAGCACGCAGATTAATCTTGCCCAGCGCCTCGATGAAGGTACGGACGTAGTCATCACCCGCCTGCATAAAGTCGTTGAGGACAAAAATGGGACCGGGAATATATTTTTGCGCATGAGCAAAGTCGCGCGCAATCAGTTCTGGGTCACGGTAGGCAACTTGTTTGCGATTGTAGTGCTTACCGTATGAGGTCTCGGACCCACCACAGGTCACGCAGTTGTGCGTGCAGCCACGACAGCAAATGGTCGCTGCCATTGGGTAATTAATCCACTGCTTGTAGGGCACGACGCCAAAAAGGTCACGGTCGCGAATGACCGATTTCATGTTGAAAGAGAAATCCAGTGCTGGCGCATTAAAGTCGGGTGGCACAAAACTGAGGTCATTGACGCGCAGGTCACCACTTTTGTCACGCCAGGTCAAGTTGGGAACCGACGCCAATGCCTGATCAGAGGGCGTTGCTGGACTGCCCTTGATGACTTCCATCAACTGACGAATAGGCTCTTCGGTCGAATCTCCACGAAAGACGTAGTCAACACAAGGATAGTTGGTGATAAGGTCCTCGTGAAAAACGCTGGAAGAGAGCCCTCCAAAAATCACGGGTACATCAGGGTGGTACTTTTTGCAAATGCGCGCGATTTCGATTGCACCGTGGCTGTGGGGCATCCAGTGCAGGTCGATACCAAAGGCTTTGGTTTTCAGTCTGCTGATAAAACGCTCGACATCAAACTTTTCGCTTTGCAGCATTAGGTTACCCAGATTGTACAGACGCACCTTATGTCCATTGCGCTCGAGGTATTCGCCAATGGTCGTCAGACCCAGCGGATAAATTTCAAAGATAGGTGTCGAGGGCACCAGGTCAGATATCGGCCCAAACATTTGCGGCCGTTTACGAAAATCGTAGATTGACGGTGCGTGTAACAGTATCAGGTCGAGTGAGTTCATAAATTTAAAGGCGCCTGGGTCAGCGATATACTCGCGTTATCAGGCGCCTATCCCCCTTACAGTGGTCCTACTAAAGCGGCGTCTTTTATTGGTTCAGTCCTACGTGACAGGTCGCACACGAGGTTGGTGTGTGACAGTCGAAGCAGACAGCTGCACCAAGTTCTTGCGTTGCGGGAATATGGTCTACCCACTCCCAGCTAACGTTAACATTAAAGTCCCACTCGAGGTTTGGACGTCCGTGGTGACAAGCAGAGCAAGTGTCTCCGCCGCCAGCCTGTGGCGTGTCATTGATTGCCGAAGCTGCGTGACAGATTCTACAGGAATCGGGATAGTCCTCTGCGTCTTGGATGTGGTCAACCAGATATCCCGCAGGGTGCGGCATTCTGATGCCACCGTGACAGTCGTCACAGAACTTCAGAGTGTGACAGGTGTAACAGTAGTTAATAGCACGAACCGAGGGAACGCCGTCAAGGGCGCGCGACTCTTTATCGGTGCTGGTGAGGTTGTTGTAGACAGGACGACTGGGGTTGTCCTGTGCGATGAAGGCATCAATGTCTGCCTCGATCTGTACTGCCCACGGTCCATGGATGTCCTCGACAAAACGGGGAACATTGTGGTTCTCGGGAATCAGTTCAAAGTAGTCGGTGTGGCAAATCTCACACTCGCCCGTTGCTCCGGGGAAGGTGCCCACCGGATACGGAGTGTTAACAATCTGACCATCGTCCTCGGGGAAGCGGTGGCAGCGATAGCAGGCCGTCATAAGCATGAAACAGTCGTGCTTTTCAGGATTGTCGCCTGTTGCCGGAATCTGTGGCTCCCAGCCGCGATCGAGTTCGTTGTGACCAACACGATTATGGCAGGCAGCACAGGTGATGTTGAGGTTAGTGTGAATGCCGTGGTCCATAATAATGCCCGGGCTTGTCAGTGGCTCGCCACCTGGTCGATTCTCAAGGCGGTGACACTGGGTACAGTACTTGCTGGGCAGATGAGTTGGATCCATTGCCAGCCAGCTGTTCTCGTTAATGGGCATTTTGACTGTTCCCATAATGGTCTTGGGAAGCGAGGTCATAGCCCCCGCTTTAAATGCCACAAAGTCGATTGGGTTAGCACCTGGTTGCTTGTGACAAGCAATGCAGGCTACACCGGTATGGGTCGAGTTGTCATACGATGACACGGTATCGCCCTGTGGATAGTGACACACAGCGGCACAAAACCAATAAGTTGTTGTCAGCGTTACGCCCAAGGCAACGACCAGCATCAGACAGGTCAAAATGGTGCCTGTCCAGATTATCGCCCGTACCCTGGTCCGCTTATTCTTAAAGGCATCTAAAATTGCATGAATCAG
>WREJ01000091.1 GCA_009779395.1 Coriobacteriia bacterium | reverse complement strand
ATGGCCAGGAATCTTCGGTGTCCACACGTGTTTCCCCTGAGGACAAACTCCGCATTGTAAAGGCATGGCAAAAAAACGACGCCGTGGTTGCGATGACTGGTGACGGGGTGAATGACGCGCCTGCGCTTAACGTTGCTGACGTGGGTGTGGCGATGGGCATTACAGGGACCGAGGTTGCAAAGGGTGCCTCGGATATGATTTTGACCGACGACAACTTTGCAACGATAGTCGATGCGATTCGTGAGGGTCGTAACGTATTTCGTATTGTCAAGAAAATCATCTACTTCTTGTTTGTCTGTAACCTGTCAGAGGTTGCGATTATGCTGATTGGTCAGGTGGCGGGCTGGGGTCTGGTGCTGACCCCGATTATGCTGCTGCTGATTAATGTTGTTGGTGACGGTATCCCGGGTCTGCGCCTAGCAAACGAGGCACCAAATCCTAACCTGATGCAGCGACAACCAGTCAAACGCGGCGAGAGCTTCTTTGGGGACGGACTGCTAAAGTTCATCATTCGCCAAACGATTTTCTGCAGCCTGTCGGGTCTGATTGGTTTTTACTACGGTGCTTTTATTGTCGAGGGTGGTTCTAGCCAACTGGGTCAAACACTGGCATTTTTGGCGGTAGGCTGGTCATCGATTTTGCATCTGTTTAACGTACGTAGCTCAAAGTCGGTGTTTAAGACAAGTGTCAGAAACAACTGGCCGCTGTTTTGGGCAGCGATGGCAATGATTGCCCTCTTTGGTGCTTTTATCGCGCTCCCTATCTTCCAGACCCTCTTTGGGCTGTCGCCTTTGACGGCAGAGCAATGGTTCTGGGGAACGCTGATAGCCCTCATCCCCAGCGTCTTGCGCGAATCCTTCGTTCACATTGACCGCTTTAGCGCAGGTCGTGCGAAGAAAAAAAGCAGCGCGCAAGCACTGGATGCGGGCTGATTGCTCAAGATAAAGATGGGGGCAAAGATATGGGCAAAGATAGGGAGAGAGATAGGGAGAGAGAACACCAGCAATGAGTGACGCTATCAGCTATCAGCTGCCCCTCTCGCCAGAAGAGCGTGCTCGTTTGCGCGCAGGTCAGAACCTGCGCTTAAGTGGCAGTTGCTACACTCTGCGTGATGCCTCGCTAGCGCGGCTTGCTGCTGCAGCGACAGCTGATGAAGCAGCAACTGATGTAGTACAGCTGCTGGAATTGCTAAAGGGACAGTTGATTTTCTTTGCTGGACCGACTCCGCCGCACCCGCGCGCGCCTGACTTGCCCTTTGGTTCGATTGGGCCAACGACTGCCTGTCGTATGGACGCGGCACAAATCGCGCTGATGTCTCGTGGTATGTTGGTGACTTTGGGCAAGGGTGCGCGCAGCGCTGCCTACACGCAGGCGGCCTGTGACCACGGCGCGCTGTATTTAGCGGCGGTGGGTGGTGCGGCGGCAGTGCTTGCCCAGCACGTTGTGGCAGGCGAAGTTGTTGCCTGGCCAGAACTAGGCACCGAGGCCATCATGCGTCTGGAGCTGCGTGATTTTCCTGCTGTTGTTGCCATCGATACCTGTGGTGGCGATGTCTATGCGATTGACGACGCTGCTGCAACAGATGTTGGGCTTGCGGCTAAGCTTGATTCTTGGACAAACTCTGCCAAGAAAGACACAGTACCATGTAAGGCGGGCACCTTTATTACTTTCGAGGGCGGCGAGGGTACGGGCAAGTCGACCCAGATTGAACTGCTGGCTAAAGTGTTGCAGGCGGCGGGTCAGCGCGTTTTGACCTTGCGTGAACCAGGCTCAAGTGCCATCAGTGAAGACATTCGCGCGATACTGCTTGACGTAGCTAACGGTGATTTGTCTGCCCGCGCAGAACTATTTTTGTATCAGGCTGCTCGTGCTCAGTTGACAGATCAAGTCATAGGTTCTGCTTTGGCACAAGGTATGGTCGTGTTGTGCGACCGTTTTTTCGACTCGACAACTGCCTATCAGGGTCATGCGCGTGGGCTTGACATTGACCAAATTGCCCAGTTGAATCTGTTGGCAACAGATGGACTGACTCCTGACTTGAGCATTGTGCTTGACATACCGCCCGAAATTGGACTGCAACGTGCGGCGCGCACGGGAACCCCCGACCGCCTGGAACAAGAAGACCTTGCTTTTCATCAGCAGGTACGTGCTGGCTTTTTGGCGATTGCCGCTGCAGAACCACAGCGTGTTTTTGTTGTTGACGCCACTCAAGATACAGCAGTCATTGCTGCAGAAATCTACGATCTGCTGCTGCAGAAACTGCCGCAACTGACGGACGCTGCGACAGAAAAGCAAGGATAAGCAGCATGAGCAGCGTGGCAACACCAACGACAACACCGGCAAAAGCTGCCGCAATCAATCGTCCGGCAAAGGTCTGCGCGCAGCATTTCTGGGACAAGGTGATTGGACAGGACGGCGTGGTGCGCGCTTTAAAGCATTCGCTTGAATCTGACACTTTGACTCATGCCTATTTGTTTGTCGGCGCGCAAGGTTTGGGCAAGATTAACGCTGCACGCGCCGTTGCAACCCAGCTGATGTGTCCTGCTGGTGGCTGTGGTGACTGTGAAATTTGCCTGATGCTAGAAAACAGCACGCATCCAGACTTTCAGATACTAGAGCCTGCTGGTGCGGGCGGCTATCTGGTCGAGCAAATCCGCGAACTAAACTATCGCGCGCAGCTTGCCCCGGCAACTGCCCAGCGCAAGATTTTTGTCATTCGCGATGTTGACCTGTTTAACAGCAGCGCGGCAAATGCTTTTCTTAAAACGCTGGAAGAACCGACTGACAGCACTATCTTTATCCTGCTGTCTTCGAGTCAAGAGGCGGTGCTTGCGACCATCAGGTCACGCTGCCAAATCTATCGTTTTAGACCGCTAAGCCCTGCGCGTGCGCGCCAGGTGCTTGCGGCAAAGACGGGCATTACGGGACAGCGCGCCGACATTGCCCTTGCAGCAAACGGCTACATTGTGGCAGCAGCACGTGATTACCTGCAGTCACCAAAGCAGCAACAGTCGCGCCAGGTGGTACTGCGCGTCTTTCGTGACCTGGCAACGGCAGACGACCTAGACGTGCTAAACATGACCCGCGAAATCCTGCGCAGCGCACTTGATTCGGTCGAAGAAATGCGCACGCTGATGCACGCCGACTTTATCACGCGCAAAGAATTGCTCGACCCGGTCGCATTAAAGCAGCTGGAACGCTACAATGAAAGAAGGCTGTCGTCATTTGAGACACGCCAAACCATGATGGTGCTGAACGTGTTTTCAACGCTGCTGGCAGACTGTCTGCGTATTGCTCTGGACGGACTCCTCCAAGATGAGGAGAGCGTGACCAGCGACCAGACACCACAGCATAGCAACAACAGCGCTGATAGTAGCATCAGCAGCGGTATGATAAATATTGATGCAGGCGACATGCTGCAGCAGCTGACCCGCAGCACAGCGACAAATCCGGCACAAATTGCGCAGGGACAGCAAGGTATTGCACTAGCGCGCAGACGACTGCTGCAAAACGTCAACGTTGAATTGCTGACCGAAGCCCTGCTGTTTGATTTACGAGAGGTCATAAGATGTCCAAAGAATTAGAGGACCTGTCTGAAGTGGACTGCCCTGACACAGAGGGCACAACAGAGGGTTCTGACGATAGCAAAGACGCCCTGGTGACGGTTGTTGGCGTCAAATTTCGCCACTCAAAGACCTTGTGGTTTGACCCCAAAGGTCTCCAGCCACAGCTGGGGGACAAGCTAATTGTCACAACCGAGCGCGGCACCGAAATCGGTGACTGCGTGATGGCTCCCCATCAGGTCAAGCAGAGTGAGTTGCCTGCTGCCCTAAAGCCTGTGCTGCGTATTGCCACAGAAGACGACCTGTGCTTTGACAAAGAACTGCAGGGCGAAGAACGGGCAGCAATCCTGGTCTTTCGTGACCACATTGCAGAAAGCAAGCTGGACATCAAACCCACCGACGTCGAGATTTTATTTGGCAAAGAAAAGATGATCTTTTACTTTTCTGCCGAAGAACGCATTGACTTTCGTCATCTGGTGCGCGATTTGTCGGCACATTTTGACCGGCGTGTCGAAATGCGCCAGATTGGTGTGCGTGACGAGGCATGCCTGACCGGCGGCATTGGTCACTGCGGCGAAATACTCTGCTGCACTCGTCTGGGGGGCAAATTCGAACCCGTGTCTATCAAAATGGCAAAAGAACAGGGCTTGCCGCTAAACCCCAGCAAAATTTCAGGAACCTGCGGCAGACTGATGTGCTGTCTGCGCTACGAAGTCGAAGCCTACAAGGACTTCAACAAACGCGCCCCCAAAAAGGGTGCCCTGATCGACACGCCGCGTGGTTGCGGCAAAGTTGTCGAACGCGACGTCCTGCGCGAGACAGTGAAATTGCAGTTTGACAACAAGGACGCAAGCAAGCCAGGCGAGACCATGACCATTCCTGTGGCGCGCATGTGCTGCAATCAGCGCGACGCAAAGGACGGCAAAAAGACTGGTGCAGGATGCGGAGGACGTCCCTGCGCTGTCGCGCCGGATGTGTTTGCCCAACTAGAAGAAGAAAGCAAGCAAATTCGCGGCGCGGCCTTGTCAACAGAAGGTCTAAACTATAGGGGACTAGAGGCTGGGCGCAGGACAGAATCTGCGGTTGATAACGGCACACAGCCTGCTGGTGCTAGTCGTCCCAGTCGCAGGCGCGGCGGACGCAAAAAGCCTGCTGCTGGCAGCGAAGATGCGCAAAAGCAGCAGACTGCTGGCAAAAAACGTCCCAGTCGCCGCCGCGGCGGACGCAAGCGGGAACCAGGCGACAGCTCGCAAGAACGCCCGCAGGAACAAAAGCGACCCGAGGGCGCAGCGCGAGGCGCACAACAGGGTGGCGGACGCAAACGCAGATCCGACGCCAAAAAAGACGCTCAACAGGGCAAAGCACACAAGGGTGGCAAGCAAAGCAGCGACAATCGCGGCAAACGACCACAAAAACGTTCCCACAAGCAGAGCAAAGACGCCCCTGTCGAGACACGCGTACCACGCCGCAGAAGGCAGAGTGCCGCAAGCGACAAAGCAGACCCAGCAGGCAAATAACCACAAAAAGTGAGCATTTAATGCAGAGTATGACCAGCGTGCTAGAATCTTTCGGTTAATAGAAACAGTACCAGGTAAGCTGTAACCGAAACGAAAGTGAGACTGCCATGACCCTTAGAATTCCCAAATTCCGTGGGGGGGGGGGGGGCCCCCAAAAAAACCAAGAATAATGTTGCTAATGGCAGCAATTGTT
>WREJ01000090.1 GCA_009779395.1 Coriobacteriia bacterium | reverse complement strand
GGCGCGGTCTGAAACAGCGGTTTTCATGCCTCCGTTTTTATCGTTTCCGTTTTTCTGGGTGAGTATGTCCACACCGGTATCACCGTCAACAGCTGCTAGGCGTACTATCACCTGCTCGGTTTTTGCCGAAGGGACGTTTTTGCCCACATAGTCGGCACGAATGGGCAGTTCGCGGTGGCCACGGTCGACTAAAACTGCCAGCTGAATGGCCTTGGGTCTGCCAAAATCCATGACAGCATCCATCGCCGCACGAATCGTGCGTCCCGTAAACAAAACATCGTCGACCAGCACAATGGTTTTGCTCGACACGTCAAAGGGAATGTCGGTGCGGTGCAAGACCGGCGAGAGCTTTGTGGCAACATCATCACGATAGAGCGATATGTCGAGTGTACCCACAGGCACCGCCTTGCCCTCGATAGCAAGAATGTTTTCGGCAATGGTCGTAGCAACATTATTGCCACGCGTCACAATGCCAACCAGCGCAACGCTGTCAGAACCACCATTTGCTTCGAGAATTTCGTGTGAGATACGCATCAGCGAACGCTTGACATCATCAGAAGTCATGACCCTGTTTGTCACAAGGGGCTTTGATGCGTCAGACATGGACGTGCTCCTCCCGCTCGGGTGAAAATCCACCTGTAATCCTGCCCTTGAAATGCGCCCCTAAAAAGCAGAAACGCCCCGACCTAGTGGCAAGGGCAACTAACAGGATACGCGCCGCGATAGCAAGAGCAGCAGAGCGTCTATGTCGGTGTCCTTACCAGCCTCACAGGACTAGATTAAAGGTCACTTACCACAATAACACAAAATAGTGGGTCGTAAAGGGGTGATTCACACTTTTTCTGTGTTTTTTGCACAGCCGTGGCGAAGTACGTCCACTGTCTTTTGCACGCACGTGCCCCCACCCTGCTCTTCTAGCGTTTGAACTGCTTTCTGCGCCGTGACTTTGCGTGGCTGCTGCCCTTGCGTGCTCCACTACGCAAGCGCGCGACAATCTCGCCTTCTTCGCTGCCCTCAAGTTCGCTGCGTAGCTTTACTATTTGGTCACGTAGGCGCGCTGCCTCTTCAAAGTCGAGACCGGTAGCGGCTGCGTGCATCTCTTCTTCCATGGCAGCTAAAATACGCAAGCCGTCTTCTGTCGGTAGTTTTGCCAGTTCGCGCACGGCATCACGCAGACCGGCATCATCTGCGTCGTCACTTTGGATAAAGCTCGAGATGTCAGCAACGGCACGCCGTATCGTCTGTGGCTCGATGCCGTGTTCTTTGTTGTAAGCAATCTGCAATGCGCGCCTACGCCCTGTCTCATCAATGGCCTTACTCATCGAATCAGTGGTACGGTCAGCGTACATCAAAACACGCCCGCTGACGTTTCGCGCCGCACGCCCAATGGTCTGAATCAGCGAGCGATGGTTGCGCAGGAAACCCTCTTTGTCTGCATCAAGAATCGCCACTAGCGAAACTTCTGGCAGGTCAATGCCTTCACGCAGCAGATTGATGCCCACAACAACGTCGATGATTCCCTGGCGCAGCTCACGGAGTATGTCCACGCGCTCAAAGGTTCCAATATCAGAGTGCAGGTAGCGTACCTTGATTCCCTGCTCAAAGAGGTAATCCGTCAAATCCTCGGCCATTTTTTTGGTCAGCGTAGTCACCAAGACACGATTACCCGCCTGTACCTCGAGGCGAATCTCGTCAAGTAGGTCATCGATTTGACCTTGACTGGGACGCACCTCTACCAGCGGGTCAACCAGCCCCGTTGGACGAATGATTTGCTCGACAATTTGCTCAGAACGGCTGATTTCATGGTCTCCTGGCGTTGCCGAAACATAGACCAGCTGGTTGACCTTGCGCTCGAACTCGTCAGAGCGCAGCGGACGATTATCCAGGGCCGTCGGCAGACGAAAACCGTGCTCGACCAGAGTCAACTTGCGACTGCGATCCCCCTCGTACATGCCACGAATCTGAGGTACGGTGACATGACTTTCATCGATGACAAGCAAGAAATCTGACGGAAAATAATCAATGAGCGTTTGCGGAGGCTGTCCAGCATCCCGCCCGTCTAGATGCAGCGAATAGTTCTCTATCCCTGAGCAAAAACCCATCGTCTCGAGCATTTCCAGATCATAAGAGGTGCGCATTTTCAGACGCTGTTCTTCAACGAGCTTGTTTTCAGCACGAAACTCTGCCAGACGCTTGTCCAAGGCGTCACGAATCTCGCCAATCGCACGCTTCATTTTTGCCCGTTCTGTCACGTAGTGGCTGGCTGGCCACAGCGGCAGTTCATAAAAGTCGCGCAGGGTCTCGCCTGTCAGACGGTCAACCTCTGTCAGACGCTCGACCTCGTCACCAAAAAACGCGACCCGATAGGGATTGTCAGCATAGGGCGGAAAGATGTCGACAACATCTCCCCGCACACGAAAGGTACCGCGCTCGGGGGCAAAGTCATTGCGGTCATACTGGATCTCGATTAAATCAGCAATCAGCTGATCGCGATCATACTGCGTGCCGGTTTTAAGAAAAACTGCCATGCCAGCATAATCCTGAGGCGAGCCAATACCATAAATGCAAGACACACTGGCAACAATGACCGTATCGCGCCGCGACAGCAGCGCCGCAGTGGCTGCATGACGCAGCTTTTCGACCTCTTCATTAATGGTCGCGTCTTTCTCGATAAAGGTATCTGTCTGAGGAACATAGGCCTCTGGTTGGTAGTAGTCGTAGTAGGACACAAAGTACATGACGGCAGCGTCGGGCAGAAAGTCCTTCAGTTCTGCAGCAAGTTGCGCAGCAAGCGTCTTGTTGGGTGCCATGATAAGGGTGGGACGCTGCACAGCCTCGATGAGCTTTGCCATCGTAAAGGTCTTGCCGCTGCCTGTTACCCCCAGCAGCGTCTGAATGCGCAGACCACGCTCGATTCCGCGTGTCAGTTCAGCAATTGCCTTTGGCTGATCCCCCGAGGGCTCAAAGGGTGCGACGACCTTTAGGCGGTTTTCGGCTCGTCTGTTTTCACTAGGCCGGATGTCTGCAGGCATGCACGCACCTCCCGCCGCGCATCATCAAGGGTGCCCTCATTTTTGACCACACAGGCAGCCTCTTGCTGGTAGGCGCTGGCATGTGGCTGCCGCTGCATACGTGCAGCTGCGTCCTCGCGCAGGTAGCCATCAGCGAGTGCACGTAGCAGTCGGATGTCTTTACTGGCAGAGACTGTCCATATCTGGACGGACTCCTCCACTCCTGTAATGATTTCTGCCAAATAGCTGAGGGGAAAAGGAGACTCGATGATAGCAAGGTCGCTGCTTGTCGCAGCATGCGCCAAGAGGGCACCTGCGCGCTTTATAGTTGGAGGATGCACCAGCGCGTTCAGCTGTGCCGTTGCAGCGTCACTGGCAAAAGCAGCATGCGCCAGGGCGCGGCGGTCAAGGCTGCCGTCAGTATGCAGGATGTCTTTGCCAAAGGCACGAGCAAGCTCTGCACGCAGATGTGCATCAGCATCAATGACTGCACGTGAGACCTCGTCTAAAGCAATAATGCTAACTGTCGCGCCACTACTGCGAAGCTGTGCTGCAAGCAGCTGGACAAGCGTCGTCTTGCCTGCGCCAAAAGGACCTGTAAGTGCAATAATCTTCATAGACCCATTATAGATGAAGGGCACAAGCAGACACAAAAAAGCAGCACCCCTCTCCTGCCCGCCTTGCCAGGTGAGTGGGTGCTGCCTAAATAGTAATCAACAGTGCGAGGGATGCTGCCCCAGCTAAGCGATGGCAGGTACCGCGTGTTCTTTCTCGCCACGTCGGTCAATGTAAATCAGGAAGGTCGTCAGCAGCGCAATCAGCGCACTACCCACCATGACCAGTATCAGCTGCATGGGGTCGGCGTAGTCACCTGTTTTTGGTCCCTCACCAGGCGGACGATTAACAAGCCCACCACCGGGAGGATCTTGTTGGTTACTGTCCCCAATGTAGGTGTTTACAAAGGAAAGTGATTCAACCTGACGGTTTTCCTGGTTGGTTACCACACGGTTTAAGACCAATTTGCCATTGACATCAGTAACGGTGTCAACAATGGTATAGACAACCCTGTCAAAAATATAGTCAGGGTTACCCGAATCGATTTCAGTTATCGTATAGGTAAAAATTCCTGCCTGGGTATATGCCCAAATACCAAACTCGGTTTCTCCTGAGCCGATAACGATGACCTCTTTTACCCCGTTAGAACTGCCGGGTGGCATGGGTTGCGAGGGGTCAGCTGCCGTCATGCGAAAGCGGAAGATGTAGTTGTTCGCTGGGTTTCCCTGGACGGTCTTGACCACAGGTGGGTCAACTTCAATCATGTCGTTAGGGTCGGTCGCCTGAAAGCTATAACTTTTATCAAAAAGAGCCGTGTCCACTTTTGCTTCGGTAGCACGCTGCAAAATGCGGATTTCTGCCGTGAGCGCAAACACTCCTGGCTCTGTCTCTGTCGTTCTGATAACAACAGTGATGTCATAGATGTGCTCGCTGTACACATAACCTGGACGCGAGGTGATGTTGCACCTTAATTCATAGTGGTAAAATCCTGACTCGGTAAAGGTGATAGGGCCAATGCCCGAGACCATGCTTTTTTGCAGCGAAAAGTTGTAGGTATCACCAACAGCACCAGCAGGCATGGGATTCGCTGGATTTTTTGCGGTAAAGATATAGTCAAATTCACCGGGGCTCAATGCCGTGTCAGGCATTTCAAAGACTTGCTCGACAGGGATGGTGACATCAACTGGTGCAACCGGCACAGCCTGCGCAGGAAGAGCACTCAGAAAGCAGCTGACGACAAAAATCGTCACCACCACCAGACGAGCGGTCTTTTTACCCATTTTACTTGCTGTAGTATTCATATCATTAATCCTCGGCATACATCAGTGGTTGCACAGTAACATACCGTTATCTGGAAAACTTGCAGCGACGATCCGCAGGCAAGCTGCAGATAACTAGTACAAGTATAGTGCTAAGAGGCTCAACTTGCAAAGGGTATGGGTTAACATTTCCATGACAAGACCACGATTTCTGGCAAAGCTCTCACATATAAAATGCATAAAATAAACTCAGGCTGGGTACCTGATGGTACCCAGCCTGAGCACGTATTGCAGCAAGTAAACGCTAAAGCTGTGGTAGCTTTACTCCGCAGATAACTGCAGATCAAAGCTTCCGGCGCAAGCCCTTACTAGTAATCTAGCAATAGGCCAGCGGTAGTTCTTCGATGCGTCTGCGTTGACGCGATGCTACCATCATGGCAAGTATCGCTGCAAGCAGTCCCATCAGGAT
>WREJ01000089.1 GCA_009779395.1 Coriobacteriia bacterium | reverse complement strand
TGACTGGTACCTGTCTTGCCAGCAACCTGCCAGCCAGAGATACGCGCACGTGTTGCCGTGCCGCCTGTTACGACGCTTTCAAGCACACGGGTCACTGCCCAAGAGACCTCAGGGGTTAGGACGCGCTCTCCCTCGACCTCTAGTTCATAGATTTCTTTGTCGTTGCGGTCGATGACCTTGGTAATGTAGACAGGTTCGTGATAAATGCCGCCCGTCGCAAGCGTTGCATAGGCAGACGCCATGTCCAACACGGTCACGCCCTGGGCACCCAGAACAACAGAGGGGTAGGGCTGAAGTGGTGTTCGAATGCCCATACGCTCGGCGCTGTCAACCAACTTGTCAGCACCAATCTCGTTGATGATGCGTGCATAGACGGTGTTGATCGACACCATGGTTGCTCGCTGCAAAGACATCATGCCACGCCCCGAGCCTTCAGAATTATTAACAATCCAGGGAGTCCGTCCTGTACCGATAGTCGCTGGGGACGAGGCATCAACCTGAAAACTGGGGGACATACCTGCCTCAATTGCCGCAACCAAACCAAAGGTTTTAAAGGAACTCCCTGCCTGCCGCAGGGCTTGCGTTGCCAGATTAAAGTTGCTGGCTTCGTAGCTGCGTCCACCAACCATTGCGATGACCTTGCCGGTATCTGCTTCGATAGAGACCAGTGCACCCTCGGGGCCTGCAGCACCAATGCCGTTCCAGACAGCTTGTTCTGCTGCCCGCTGCAAGTCTAAATCAATAGTGGTGTATACCGAAAGTCCGCCACTGAAAACCTCTGCCTGAGTAAAACGCCTTTGCAGTTCACGGCGCACGTGGGCAACAAAGTAGTGGGCATCGTAAATGCCCTGATCGGGGTTTTCGATGCGCGACAAAACCAGTTCGCTTTCGCTGGCCTCACGACGTTCTTCATCAGTAATCATGTCGTTTTCGAACATGCGATTTAGCACGTGTGCGCGCCGCGCAAGCGTCAGTTCAGGATTTTCGGGGTTGCGGTAGGGGTTTAGCGCATTGGGTCTTTGAGGGATACCCGCAAGCAGTGCTGCTTCTGCGAGGTCAAGATCACTGGCTGGCTTGCCAAAATAGGTCAGACTTGCTGCCTGAATTCCGTGAGCACCCTCACCAAAATAGACGGTATTTAGATACATGGCAAGGATTTCTTCCTTGCTAAAGTACTTCTCGACTTCAAGGGCTAAAAAGGCCTCGCGAAACTTACGACGTAGCGTAATATCTTGCGCCTCGTCACGCAAGATTGTCTGACGAATGTATTGCTGTGTGATGGTCGAGCCTCCCTCGCGCGATCCCATCGCTGTCATAACAGCTGCACGCGCAATACCTTGGGGGTCGACTCCGTCATGGTCAAAGAAACGCTCGTCTTCAACAGCAACAATCGCCTGCAATATATAGGGAGACATTGCCTCCTTGGCAATGGGTTCACGGTTTTCCAAAAACAGGCGGGCAATTAGCGTACCGTCATTTGCATAGACGCGCGTTGGCTGCGAGGTGTCAAAGGCACCCGGCTCATTGTAGTCGGGCAAATCTTCGAGCCAGCTAAAGGCAACCAGGGCAACAGCGGTCATCGCGCCAAAAAAAGTGAGGAGTATGACCAGAATTATGACAGCAACAACGCTGAACTGGATACGTACAAGCCGGGATTTACGTTTGTGTGCACGACTGCGACGGGCAAATCTTGACATAAATGGACGTACTCCTTCGCCTTTAGCTAAACCTGCAAGATCTTTCAAGCGGCAGGGGACAGACCCCTGCGCAAATAACCGCTGTGATTATACCCAGTAGTGCTGTTGCGTGGCTCCTCTGTGCGCGATTTGTGTTCTTCTTGTCATTTTCGCAGCACTGATTGTTGGCTTTCTGTGTCAGGGGGTGTTTTTGTATGCGATATAGGCACAGAGAGTCTTTTCTGAATAAACCAAAGGGAAAATTATTGTCCAGAGACTTGATTTTTGTTATGTGGGCTGTATAATTGGATTCGGATAGGGTAAATGTGACTGTTTTAGTAAATGATATGCTGAAATGCACATTTCCGATTCCGAGGTAAACCATTTGAGGCGAACGCAAACTAAAGATGGGCGCGCAGCATGTGTGCTTTGACATAGGAAGGAGCTTGATTAACAGGCATAAACAGAGTACCGCCAGAAATGGATTAGCGTATTATGAAAAGGAAATATCTACCAAAGCTGCTTCTGGTACTTGTGTTGGCAGTCGCTCTGAGTGCACTTGCATTCGCGTCTGCATTTGCAACAAACACCTGGCCAGGGGCGACCGAGACAAATCCGGCACAGGCAGCTCTAACAAAGAATTTGCAAATGCCGGCAGGCACGACAACACCTGATGTCACCTTTACCTTCGAGTTTGATCTGGTCAGACCACTGACGGGAACTCCCAATGCATCTATTGAAGATGTGACCATTGATTTCACCAGTGCTGATACGACAACAGCAGTTGATGGAGTTCTTACTCTGACAAAAGAGTCAGATCCCTTCTTGACCCTGACAGGTGATAATGAAACGGCGTTTTTCCCTCATGCGGGTATCTTTTTGTTCGAGGTATCAGAGCTCACTACTCTTACCGGTGGACAGACTCTGCCCGATCAGTCAGAAATGATATTCTCGCAGGCAAAATACTATCTGCACGTTTATGTACGTGACGGTGCAGACGGACCGTATGTGTACGCGGTGTATGCAACAGCAGCAGTAGAAGGTCAAGAGCCAGGTACGGGTGAAAAGATCGATGTTACTCCTGGTGGGCCAGGCAACGAAAGCAACATGCGTTTTGTTAATACCTTCACCAAGACTACAGGTGGTACCGATCCGACAAACCTGAATGATGTGGCTCTCAGTCTGAGCAAAAAAGTTGCGGGTGACTTTGCTGACCGTACGCGTCTTTTTAACTTTGGCGTAACGCTGCTTGCTCCTGCCATCGAGCGTAGTCCAGTAATCCCTGGTGGTACAGCCTACATTGTTACCCTTGACGACGCAGGAGAGGTCGTTGGCGATGCCAGTTTACCTATCACCTTTGTCTGGGGAACAACACAGCAGGTTCAGCTACGTCACAATCAGGAACTGCGCTTTACGGAACTGCCTGTTGGCGCGACCTATGTAATTGTCGAGACGGGAACAGCCGACTACACAGCGTCTGCGACCGTTCAGATCGGAGGCGGACTGCCTGAGGTAGTAGGAGCAGTTTCTGCAGGTCAGGATCTGTCAACGGGAGCACAGTTGGTAGCAGACAGTGGCGCAAACGCTGCACGCTTTATCAACACCTATATGGAGGTTACGGTAACGGGTCTGCTCCTCGAGTCACTATCCTTTGTTGTTGTACTGGGTATGGCATCAGCACTGCTTGCCCTGATGGTAGCATCACGTCAGCGCAGACGCATTGAAGAGCTGCCAGTACTGTACTACTAAGAGTTTCTCCAGAGTTTTGGACGTACTCTGCTAGTGAAAGTTTGCTAGCGAAACAGACAAGCAAGTGTGGAAGAACCCCGCAGAGAGTGTTTCTGTGGGGTTCTTTTCTTATGTGGGATGGTAGAATACATAAGCACTCGCACGCATAATTCTATTAACAGAAAGTATGGTGGACACCTCGTGGAACTCTTAGCACCCGCAGGAAGCAAAGAGGCCTTTTACGCAGCTCTGGGCAGTGGCGCACGTGCCATTTACTTGGGTGTCGAAACGCTAAACGCACGTCGTCTGGCTGCCAACATCAAGCAGACAGAGCTTGCCGGGCTGACGCGTCTGGCGCATCTTTTTGACTGCAAGGTGTATCTGACGCTTAACACCATCATCCTTCAAGAGGAGTACGACCAGGCAATTCAGCTGGCTGCTGACAGCTGGGCAGACGGTGTCGATGCGATAATCGTTCAGGATTTTGGTCTGCTGACCTGCTTGCGCAAGCACCTGCCGCAGCTGCGCATACATGCCTCGACTCAGATGAATGTGCATAGTTCTGATACGCTGCGTGCCCTCGCACAACTGGGTGTTGCGCGCGTGACCCTCAGTCGCGAGCTGTCGCTTGAACAAATCGAGGTACTTGCTGCTGTCGGTCGCGAGCAGGGTGTCGAGGTCGAGGTCTTTGGACACGGCGCGCTCTGCGTGTGTTATTCGGGTCAGTGTCTGTTTTCTTCGCTGGTGGGACGGCGCAGCGCCAACCGAGGCCTCTGCGCGCAGCCCTGCCGTCTGCCCTACGAGCTAATCGACCATCGCGGGACGCTGCATCAGACGGCGGGCCCCTATCTGCTGTCACCAAAAGACCTCTGCGCCATTGACTATCTGCCGCGCATCCATGCTGCGGGCGTCACCTCGCTTAAAATCGAAGGTCGCATGAAAAAGCCCAGCTATGTTGCCGCTGTGGTCAGCAGCTATCGCACTGCCCTTGATGCGATAGAACAAGCAGCAGAAGCCGAGGCGGAGGAGCAGAGTCCATCACCCGCTGACACAACCCTGGTCGATGCCTTTAACCGTGCGCTGACAGCAGGCTATTTGCAAGCGCAGCAGGGTGGGGACTTCATGGACTACCTCCGCATAAAAAACCCGACAACAGCTGCGGCGCAACAATTGCTGGCAGATCGTGCTGCAGATGCCAGCGCTCGCGTGCAGGATTTTCGCCAACTTCTCGATTTCAGCGCACACATTGTGGTGGGCGAGCCACTGGTAGTTGCGGTCAGTGATGCGCAGGGCAATGGGGGACGTTTTGAAGGCGAGGCGGTGCAGACCGCACGCACAAAGCCACTGACAGCAGACGAAGTTCGCGTGCATCTAGGCAGGCTAGGCAACACACCTTACGGGATGGGCACGCTTGACCTGCAACTGGACGCACAGGCGGGTATGGGCTTTTCGACCCTGCATCAGGCGCGGCGTGCGGCGATTGCCAATTATGAGGATCAGCGATTTTTTGCCGGGAAGGCATCGCTGCGCACAGCAGAAGCACTAAAGGCAGCACAAAAGCAGGCACTGCGCGACAATCTGCCCCAGCGCAAGCTTAAGCGCGACCTGAACCCCGATATTGTTGCGGTGGTCGGCTCGCTTAGTGCGGCGCGTGCCGTGCTTAACGCTGGTGCGACCCAGGCGCAGATGAATGCCTGGCTGCTGGCAGAGGTGAGTGTCGAGGATCTACTTCCTGCAGATGCAGACCAGCACATACGACCAGAAATCGTACCCATACTGCCCCGTATCGCGGCAGACAGTGAACTCGATACCTACTATGGCATAGCCGAGCGTTTTGGTGCTGCGGTATGCTCGACTCTTGGTCAGCTTGCGACCTGCTTGCAGCGCGGCATTCCCGCCCAGGCACACTGGTCGCT
>WREJ01000088.1 GCA_009779395.1 Coriobacteriia bacterium | reverse complement strand
AGCTGATTGTACCGCTAACCTGTGCATTGCCCGCAAGTATGCCCAATATGGCATGAGCAAGCAAGCTTTTTCCCGACCCGCTAGAGCCCACCAGGGTCAGTATTTCACCCTCGCGAACACGCACATTAAGGTTACTGATAAGCGTCAACATGCTTTGGCCAAGTCCCTCATTGTAGCGATTGAAAGACACCGAAAGGTCGGCAACGTCGAGTATGACGGCATGCTGATGGTGGTGGTCACGATCCCCCAAATGGACGTACTCCGCCGCATAGGCAGGTACGCCTGGCTGCTTATTCATGGGCACTCGCTGGATTTAAGAGGCGTTTGAGGTTTTCGCCAATGGTGTCAAACAGCAGCACCGCAACAATCAGCAGCAGTCCAGGAAACAGCGCCAGCCACCATTTACCCGTAGCGATGTGGCGCATTGCCTCGGACAGGATGACACCAATTGCAGGCGTTTCTGCGGGCAAGCCAAAGCCCAAAAAGGTTACGGCAGCCTCGTGCATAATCGCGTGGGGAAATAACAACACCAAACCCACAATATAGACGGGAATAACGTGAGGAACGATGTGTTTTGCAGCAACATACAGGCGCGACTTACCCATTTTGTAGGACGCTTTGACGTACCAGGCTTCGCGCAGTTGCAGTACTTCGGCGCGCACAATACGCGTCAGTTCTGGCCAGTGTGTCAGGGCTACGCCTAGCATGACGCCCGTTGCTCCCCCACCTAAAGCAACCGAGATAAGGATGACCAGAACAAGGTGTGGCAGACCCATGCAACAGTCAACAGCCAGCAGGACAAGCTTGTCAACTTTACCGCCAAAAAGTGCCGAAGCAGTACCAAAAGCCAGCGCAATTGCCGAGCTAATAAGGGAAGCAAGTAGGCCTATAAGCATACTGTTAGAGAGCCCCTTCAGACTGCGAAAAAACATGTCTCTGCCCATAAAATCGGTGCCAAAAATATGTCCCCAAGAAGGGGGAATAAACTGGCTTTCAAAATGTACGGCATACGATGAGGGGTCTAAAAACCAGCCCCAGATAAAAACACCCAGCAGATACGTAGCTGCAACACTGACGGCAATCACCAGACGCGTGCGTGTGTTGAGGCGTGTTGAACCCTTACTGCGCGGCGTCAGTGATATGCGTGGCTTTTGCCTCAGCATTTGTCTGGGCGCTTGCTTAGGCACTTGAGCCACCGTCTCTTAGTCGGGGGTCAACAACACCGTACAGCAGGTTCGCAATCAAGTTGCCGCAAAAGACAAAGACTGCCGTTATTAGCACAATGCCCAGCAGCAAGGGCACATCAGCATTCAGTGCTGCAGCGGTTGTGGCTGCCCCGATTCCTGGATAAGAAAAGACCGTCTCTGCCAAAGCCATGCCACCAAAAAGTTCAGCAAAAGATGCAAATTGCAAGGTCAAAGCCGGCAGTGCCACACTGCGCCAGGCATGTCGTCTGACTATCTGACCTTCTGTCAGACCGCGCGCGCGCGCAAAGGTGATAAAGTCGCTGTCCATGACCTCGCTCAGTTTTTGCCGCGTAAACATTGTGATTCTGCCCATACTGACAATCGTAAGAGTCATCAGGGGCAAAATTAGATGCTGTATCCGGTGAAACATAGTCACCTCGGCTGCTGGCACACCCATCGGCACTGCCATACCGAGGGGAAACCAACCCAGATGAACCGCAAAAAGGCTTAAGACCAGAAGTCCAATCCAAAAGGCCGGAGAAGACTGCACAATCAAACAAAAGGTCTTGACGCTGCGGTCAAAAAGCCCCCCACGCCGCAAACCCGCAGCAATACCCATCGCAAAACCCAGCACGCCCGAGAGCGTCCAGGCAAGCCCCATCAGCACAAAAGAGTACATAATACGTTCTTGAATGACATTTATTACGGGACGCTTGAAAGACATCGACATACCAAAATCGCCCTGCAAAACATTGCCCATCCAAATAAAGTAACGTGCAATGGGTGACTGATTCAAGCCCCAATGCTCTTCAACCTGAGCGATAGCCTGTGTAGAGAGCGTCGATTCTGGACCAATATAGGCAACAAGAGGGTCAATGGGCGCGTTAATAATCAGCATAAAAGCAAGCACGCTTACAAGAAGCAAGAGCACCAGCATCCGCACTACTATCCAAAAGACCCTCTGTGCTGTTGGCGATATTTTCATAGCTGTGCTTGCTAGTTTCGCTTCCAGTCTTTCATGTTGCTGATAACAGGAACGCCGTGTCCGTGGGGATGGGGAACCTGCGTAGCGGGTGAGATGTCCAGTCCGTCCCTGACAAAATAGGTGTGTTCAATGTTGACCAGGTACAGATAGGGGAAGTCTTTACCCGCAAGTTCCTGTGCGGCAATCCAGTTTTTGTTGGCTTCTTCTTGCGAGCGAGCGTCCAAAGCTGCGTTAATTTTTGCATCAACGGCAGGATTAATATAGGTCGGTGCGTTATCCCAACCACCAGGAGTCAAAGCAGCTTCGCCACTAAACAGCGAATAGAGCACCGTGGGGCTTTGCTGCCCCCAACCCCAGATGATGCTTGCTGTGTGCATTTTTTCTGCAATCTCGCCCCAGTTAGAAGAATGGGGAACAATCTTGATTCCCAGATGCGCCGCGTCTTCTGCAAGGGCAGCAACCAGGGCAAAGCGGTCTTCGCTTGCATACACATCAAAGCTACAGAGCAGACCGTCTTTTTCGCGAATGCCATCGTCATTTTCTATCCAGCCTGCTGCTGCAAGGATCTCTTTTGCCTCGTCTTTGCGATTATCATCAACAGGAATATAGTCAGCCCAGGGCAGCTTTGCTGAAAATCCTGCAGCCGGATGACCAATGCCATTAAGGGCATTATCGATAATCGTCTGGCGGTCAATGCCAATCGACAGAGCTTTGCGCACAGCAGGGTCTGCTGTCACATCGTTGCCAACAGTCATACCCTCTTTTTCTTGCAGAGGCAAGACCGGCAGACTCAGCAGGCGCACGTCCATTGTCTGCAGGGGTACCATCGTCATGCCAGCAACATCTTCGAAAGAATAGGCAGGGTTGACCTTTACTACATCTAACTGCCCCGAACGAGCAGCAGCCAAAGCCGTTGTGTCATCCATTGCTACCAGCGTAACTTGGTCCAGATGCGGTGCATCCCCAAAGTAGTGGTGATTTCGATGAACAATAATCTGTTGATTGGGGTCATATTGTGCGATTACCCAGGGACCCGTACCAATAGGATAGCGATCAAAGGCCTCGCTGTCATAGGCATCTGCAGAAACAATGCCCTGCATTGCCGTTACATCCAAAAATGGTGAATAGGGCTCTGAAAGGACAAACTCTACCACCTGGTCACTTAGGGCAGTAACATAAGCCAGGCGAGAGAGGTCCACTTCTTCGTTTTCTGCCTGATGTTCAATCACGGTCTGATAGGTGAAAACGACATCGTGTGCGGTGAAGTTTGACCCATCACTGAACATAATATCTGGCAGCAAGTCAAAAGTATAAGTCAGAGCATCGTCACTGACCGTCCAGCTGTAAGCAAGGTCACCAACATAGCTACCCTCGGGCGTTACCCGTAAAAGCGCGTTTGTCACAAAGGAATAGCCATAGGGCATGGAACCCTTGATGGGGTCGAGCGAACTGTCAAAGATGTTTGACCCCACATAGGCAATAACTGAATTCGCCGAACTATCGGTGGCCGCATTTTCGCTGTCACCACCACAGCCAAGCAGCAATGCTAGCGCAAACACAGCCAGCAAAAAGAGACATAGTGCTCGTTTCATTGTTTCTGATCCCCCTCGTAAAATAGACGCAGTTAACACATGATGCTCTATTTTTGCTGAAGCACTTTTTCACCGCAAGCCCCCCTAGGGGATGTAATCAGAGAGGAGCACGTCCATCACTGAATGTGCTCCTCTGATTGATGCCTTATCGTGCTAGTACGTTAGTAGTTCAGTACCTGTAACTGTACGTCTCTGCGTCCGCGTCTGGTAGCAGTAACCATAACGGTCAAGGCAACAATCGCTGCAAGTAGCAGTGCAGAACCAAAGTTACCCACATCAAGTCCTGCTTCGATAGTTGCAGAATGTGTATTGGTGAATGCTGCTGCGTTCTGTGATTCACCAAGTATTTGTGCAGGGACAGTTAAAGCTGTGTTTGGTGTATCTGCTGGTGCTACAACAACGGGTAGACCGTTAGTTAAAACTGCAACAGAAGGTGTGTAGTTAGCAGTAGCTTGTTCTGTTACTGTGTAGTTAGCACCAACATGTGTATCAACAAAGATGAGTGTTTGGTTGTGACGTAGGTGCACTGTTTGCTGTACTGCTCCAACTAGACCTTTTAAGGTGCCCTCTGCTGGGGGATTTTGACGTTCTGGCGATCATGGTCATCCTCACTTGCAAAAATCATAATTTCACACACAAAGGTGCCGTTCATTTACACAAGGGAATATTGTAACAGCAATAGTCACATTTTCCCCAAAATGCTCACACTATTAAGTCGCCTGGTGCGCTCTGGTTATAGGGGTTTGTAAAAGGATTTTACTCTCACTACAACTTCAGTACCCTCTGCCTGTGCACGCTGCAACAGCTGATTGATGAGACCCTCTTTGACTTCAAGGCTCATGGGCAGGTGCAAGTCGCGAAAGATGCGCTCGTTGGCGAGGCTTTTTTTGACCTTGAGTGCTGGCTTGTAGTTTTTGATTTCTGCCGAGCCAAAGGGGACGTAAATTGTCAGTTTTTCGCCGAATTCCTGAATGTAGAGATAGCGCATCGAGGTCGCCATGCATATTTGACGAATCGTTCGTGGCTCGTACAGTTGCGCTTCATCGACTCCGTAGCTTGCAACAGCCTGGTTAAAAGCAGCCTTTACCTCGTCGTTTTTGAAAATTAGTTCCTTGCTCATGGCGGGACCTCCAATCCTCATAAAGTGGTCACTTTGTAGCGGTGTCCTACTACCACAATAGCACATATCAAAGGGGATTTCTGGGGGAAACTACAGAATCAGCATGGCATCGCCAAAAGAGAGAAAACGATACCCATCGCACACAGCTTTTTGGTAGGCAGCAAGGATTTCCTCGCGTGTGGCAAAGGCGCTGACCATCATAACAAGGGTCGAGCGAGGTACATGAAAATTAGTGAGGAGTAGGTCCACCACCTGAAACTGAAAGCCGGGTAAAATGTAGAGCGATGTCGCAGCACCCTGCTGTTGCAGCTGACCGCCACTTTTCATATCGCTCATCACGGCCGCCGATTCAAGCGCACGCACAACAGTGGTACCAACGGCAACAACACGACCGCCTTGTGCACGCGCACGATTGATGACATCTGCCGTCTGCTGCGGAACATGGAAGTACTCCGTATGAATGTGGTGTTGCAGCGGGTCATCGCTGCT
>WREJ01000087.1 GCA_009779395.1 Coriobacteriia bacterium | reverse complement strand
GTCATTTCACGTACATACGCACCATTTCTGGCGTAGGTGAAAATTGTAGCAGCTATGGACGCACTTCCTCAAAATGTTCATGATTGGGGGGAATTGGGGTTTTTGCGCCTGCCACCAACAAGCATCAGAGTGCATCCAGATGGTCAGAATCCAGGAGGCTTGAAAAATCAAAAATGCTAAGCGTAGTAACCTACTCGTGTATTTTTGATTTTTTAAACGACACCGAGTCTGGCCATCTGGTGTGCTCTGATTAATCGCGCGCAAGCCCTATCCAGTACATCAACTGCAACACCGCAATCAAAGCCGCAGCCACATAAGTCAGCGCTGCTGCTGTCAGTACCTTGCGCGCCGCTGGTAGCTCTGCTGCTGTTAAAGTTCCTGACTCGCGCAGTAACACCATGGCACGTCTGCTGGCGTCAAATTCGACGGGCAGGGTGACAATCTGGAACAGAACGGCAGCGGCAAACAGCGCGATGCCCAGCCATACCAGGTTGGCACCAATCATTGTTCCTGCACCAATGATGATGCCGCCAATAATCAAAAAGATAGACAGTTGCGAGCCAATACTTGCTACTGGTACCAGTGCGCTGCGGATTCTGCCCGGCAGATAAGCCTGAGCTGTTTGGACAGCGTGCCCTACTTCGTGGGCGGCAACAGCGGCGGCAGCAACATTGCTTTTGTCGTAGACAACTTCAGACAGCGCGACGGTATTGGTGCGCGGGTCAAAGTGGTCTGACAACTTGCCATGGGTCGAGCGAACAATGTTTACCGGACGCTTGCCAAAGGCATTGCCACTTCCCACGACAGAGCCCTGTGCAAGCGGCAAATTGCTTTGACGCAAGGTGCGCTCGGCGACCTGAACGCCACTTGCCGGACGGGTGAGTTGCTTTTTGCTGTACTTTTTAAAGGTGCTCTTAATGTAGAACTGCGTGATACCACCCAGCACCAAAGAAACACCCATAATGGCAATCCACATTGGATCAAATAACATCGAAAACCCTTTCGTGTGCAGATTTTCTGCCTGCTGTTTTGCATTACACCCTTTCCATAATACGCGAGGACGGCAAGTATCGCTATAATTGTTGACAAGCGAAAGCCATTAGGCAGCAGCGATGAGGCAACAATGTAGGCACGATGAATAGTTTGCAAAGAAGTTTGCAGAGGGAGTCTGACCATGAAATGCTTTCAGACAGAGCTGGAAGGTTCAACACCGGGCGATGGTGGATTGCTGGACGTGCTGTGCGACACAAAAATACTGTACACCGACATTGACGGAACAGTGCTAGGCAAGCGGGGTTGTCTGCTGGTTGACGGTGATAATCGTCCCAGTGCTAATACTGCGCTTGCGATTGTCGAGGCAAACTTGTGCCGTGACGAGCTGCTGATTGTGCCCTGTACGGGACGCAGCGTAACCCAGCTGATCGAGATTTCGCGGCTGTTTGGCTGGGATGACTTTATTGGCGAGGCTGGTGCAGTTAGATCATACTGGCACAGCGTGCAGGGTGTGCGCGAAAACGTCTATGACACGCCCGACTGGGACGCTGCCACACAGATTTTAGTAACAGATGACATCACGCCACTTGACCTGATAAATGACAGCGGAGCGATGGACCTGCTGTTTGATGCTTTTCCCGGGCAAATCGAGTACCACTGGCCCTGGAACGTTAACAGACAGGCAACAAACGTCTTGCGAGGACGTGTTGACGCAACACGGGCGAATCAGCTGCTGGCAGATACTTTGCCTGATACGGCTCCCCCTTTGACGCTGGTCGAAAACGGCGTTATTGCCCCCAGCGCGCACACGCTAAGCGACAGCAACGAGCCCATTCGTGCCTACCACCTGACCCCCACCGGTGCCACCAAAGGTCGTGCCATTCGCGAGGACCTCGCGCGGCGCGGACTAACAAAACAGCAGGCAGTGATGGTAGGTGACGGCATGGCAGACCTTGAGTGCGCGCCAGAAGTAGCAGCAGTTGTCATGGTGCAAAACGCTCTGCGGGCACCCGACATGCAACGTCGTCTGTCCACCACTGAAAACGCCTATCTTACCCAGGGTGCACAGGGAGACGGCTGGGCGCAGCTGACGCGTGCTATACTGACAGCCAAATAAACAGCAGACCGCAGCGATAGTGCCTGCGCCTTGACCTTGACAGAAACCACGAATGCAGAGGTGAAAAGGACAACCATGAAAAACAACGACAGCGAAACAATCGACGAAAAAGCAACAGACAGCGTAGAGGAAACTACCGCCGAGGACAAAGACAGCACAGATAAAGGCGTCTTTACCGCAGAAATTGGTGCAGAGGAGGAGGGCGACCAGAACGACAGCAGCGACAGCGCTGACGACGAGCCTGCCAAAACCGATGACATAACTGAGGATGCTTGCGACGACACAGCAGATGCTGTAGACGCAGACACAGCAGATGCTGACACTGATGACGCTGATGACACTGCAGATGCAGACACAGCAGATGCTACCACTGATGATACTACAGAAGCTGTCATTATCGCCGCCGCAACAGAAGAGAGCCTCGTGCTGAAGTGGCTGCGCAATGCCTGTCGCGCAATCCGCTGGATTCTGCCCCACAGTGCCTTTTGGTTTGTTCTGTGGTTGATTGTCTCTCTGGCGGTGTATGTTGGAATCATTGGCATATCGGGCCACATCGCCGAAATCTTTAGTAACCCAGAACTTGCAGAAGCCACCTCGGAGGGTCGTCTCGACTTTCTGTCAACAATACACTATGCACTGGTTGTTGTGCAGTTTATCCTGGTCGTGCTCCCCCTGATTTTGGCTACTATTCGTCATACGGTGCTGCGTGCAATCGAGTATTTGAACAACACGCCCGTCTTTGACCGTCCCCTGTCGCAGATGCGCTACGCGCTGGCATTTGTGATTGCACTGGGACATTCGCTGCTTGTTTACGTGCTGGCAACCCTGCTGTTTTTGCTGTACGACAAGGCACTGGGTCCTGGGTCATTTGGCGAGCACACTCTGGCAAGCTTTATGCAGGATTACTGGGCATTTTTGAACAATTTGACGACCCTTGTTTTCTTGCCCCTGTGTTTCGCGCTGGTCATTGCGGCACTCTTTGCTGTCTGGCGCGTTAATGTTGTTGTGGCAGCTAATGACGCTGGTGAAAAAATGTGCGCCAAAAAAGCAGCTGCTGCTGCCATGATGGTCTTTGTTCTGGCATTTTGTATCTTTGCCTATCCGGCATCACATATTCGCCGCGTCCAAGACGTGCGTGAACAAGAACGGATGATGGAAGAACAGGGAGCACTGGGCGAAGAGTTCCTCTTTGACGAGAACACCTTTGTCCTCGACGAAGAGTTCCTCGAAAGCCTTGACCTCGATGGTGATGCCATCTATCTTGAGGATTTCTTTGAAATGGATGACAGCGAGGAAATCTTACTGGAACTGGAACCCAATTAGAACATCAAGCGACAGAGCAGTGGAGCTAGCACAGGCAAAACAACAGCTACGCGCCCTTGCGCTTGATAAACGCCAAGAGCTCAGATTAGACGTCGACTTCATTATGAAGTCGACGTCTGCAATTGGCGAACAACTGCTGAGTGTCCCCTGCGTGCAAAAAGTACTTAGCGCAGCAGACGCGGAGCAAGGCGAACCAGCACCGCCCATCTTTGCGAGCTATGCCCCCACAAAAGGCGAGGCGAATCCCAATGGCTTTTTAGATCTGCTAGAACAGGCGGGGCGTTCGCGTCCTCGTCTGGCATTTCCTCGGATTTGCGGCAAGAGCAAACTCGCGCTGCACTTTGCGGTACTTGATGATTTGCTTCCCGGCAGTTTTGGCATTCTGGAACCTTCGGCAGACCTGCCTTTGGCACAGCTTTTCGACATTGCCGTCATACTGGTGCCCGGTGTTGCTTTTGACCGACGCGGCAATCGCTTGGGTTACGGCAAGGGTTTCTACGATCAGTTTCTGCTGCCACTGCAGCAAACAGCACACACAGCAGCACAGCGTCCTATCCTCGTTGGCATTAGCTTTGACGAGACACTTTTTGACGAGATACCCACTGGTGACCATGATATCCGAATGGATTATGTTGCGACGCCAAGGCAAATCATCGTTCCACCCGCCTAAGCAGTTACTGGTCTGGACTCCTCGCTTCGCCACTTCAGCTATACTACAATCCATGCAAGAGAACACACTTATACTTAATCGCTATCGCGTCTTAGAGCAGCTGGGTTCGGGAGGCTTTGCTACGGTGTATCGTGCCTTTGACGAGCGCATTGCGCGGCGCGTTGCCATCAAGGTACTGCCTCTGCGTGCAGCTGCAGGCAAGGCTGGCACCCTTGCTGGGCTTGAAGAAGCACGCACAGCAGCGATGCTGTCTCATCCCTCTATTGTGTCCCTCTTTGATTTCGAGATTGACCAGGACCGCAAACTCGCTTACCTAATTATGGAAGACACAGGTGGCATTACCCTCGCTGACATTGGCAGCGAACATCTGACTGACGAGATTATCGCCGCTGTCACCAAAGCGGTCAGTGACGCGCTGGTCTATGCTCATAAAAATGGTGTGCTGCACCTGGATGTCAAGCCAACAAACATCTTGATTAACCACGAGGGACAGATAAAGCTGGCAGACTTTGGTCTGGCGCAGCTGTCGCGCAACGCACACGGCAAGCACGGTCGTGCCATTGCCGGAACGGTGGGTTACATGCCGCTGGAACAACTTGCCGCTGACGAGGTCAGCGAAGCAAGTGACCAGTGGGCACTCGCTGCCGTTTTGTATGAACTGCTCGCAAACGAGTACCCCTACCACGAGCAGCTGCCCCGCAAGGCAACAGCTGAAGCCATGCTGCGCGCCCAGCAAAAAGACGAAGTCGCGCTGCTTGACCTAGGTGACATTGTGCTTGAAGGCATTTTTGCTCGCGCGCTGGCGCGCAACCCCGAAGCACGCTTTGACAGCGTCAAGGATTTTGCTGACGTTCTGCTCTTTGAATTGGGAGAACGTCCAGCAGCCACCGCCGGCAAACGAGAGCTACGCGCCCTGGTGCCAGAACTTGCCAGCGACGACCCTGCTGACCACGAAAGGGACAGGCTCCGCCGCCGTGGTCGCAGACGCACAGACGACAGCGAACAGGAGCGTATTGACCTCGCGGGCTGTCTGGCACTGGGTCTGAATATAGGACTGAAAATTATCGCTGCTGTCGCGCTTGCCATCTGCTTGCTTGCTTGGGTTGCGCCCGGTATTTTGCAACTGCGCGGTAACAATCAGTGGTTGGTGGTTCAAGTTGCGGCTGGGGTCTTTATAATTAGTGCAACTATTGGGCTGCTAAGTGCAGCAAGACGCCGACGGAGCAGATGACGCATTTATGCACCTGATGAGAGAATTCGAGGACCGACTGGGCAAAGTCGTAGAGGGGACATTTGGAGCTATGTTTCGTTCACCCGTGCAGCCAGCAGAACTGGGGCGTGCTGCCGCCAAAGAAATGACCCGTTC
>WREJ01000086.1 GCA_009779395.1 Coriobacteriia bacterium | reverse complement strand
TTTGCAGCGCAGCATTGACGCGCGCAAAGGCTCTGACATCATGCTGACCATTGACGCCGAAATCTCGCATGTGGTGCAAACAGAACTCGAAGCTGCTGTCGAAACAAGTGGTGCCAAATCAGCCTCTGCTATTGTCATGAATCCCCAGACAGGCGAGATTTATGCTGCTGTGTCCTATCCCACCTTTGACCCCAATACCTTTAACACCGCAGATCAGGACGCCATCAGAAACCGCGCACTGACTGACGTCTTAGAGCCAGGTTCGACCATTAAACCGATAACCTTTGCGGCTGCCTTTGACGCTGGCGTCATCACCCCCGAGGACAGCTTTTACGTGCCCAACAGCCTGCAGGTTGGCACGCGTGTTGTTTCAGATGCGGTAGTGCGCCCCAATCAGCAGATGAGTGTGTCCAGAATTATGGAAGTATCAAGCAATGTTGGCACCACACGTATCGCTCAGGGTTTAGGCAGGACCGATTTCTACGATTATCTCTACCGTTTTGGCATCACCGAGCGACCGGGGCTCGACTTTCCGGGTGCGGGGCGCGGACGCGTGCCAACGCCACGTGAATGGAACGACGTGTCTCTCTCGAATTTTTCCTTTGGACAGGGACTTTCGATGTCGCCCCTGCAGCTCTCACGTGCTGTTTCTGCTATTGCCAACGAAGGGGTCATGGTGACTCCGCATTTGCTGCGCGAGGTTCCCGACGGCAGTTTTACCATCCCAGAGCGCGAAACGCAGCAGGTCATTTCTGCGCGTGCTGCCCTGCAAACCACTGAACTGCTCAAAGCGGTGATGACGCAGGGTACGGGACGCAATATTTACGTGTCTGACTACCAGATTGCCGGCAAAACGGGTACGGCGCAAAAGGCACGTGAAGGTGTCGCTGGCTACGTCGAGGGGCTCTACATTAGCTCGTTTTTTGGCTTTCTGCCAGCTGACAGTCCCGAATTGCTCATTACTGTCTTTGTCGATGAACCCCGTGAGGGCACCTATGGCGCAGAAGTCGCCGGTCCGCCCTTTGCCAACATAGCAACGTTTACCGTCAGATATCTGGGGCTTGTGCCGACTTCCCCGTAAAATAGAAAGATGGACAGAAAGGCGGAGAGGCAGAGAGTGACCAGTAACGGGCGCACACAAGGGCAGAAACGGGAGACCATGACAATTGCCCGTCTGCTGCGGCAGGCAGATGGCAGTCCCTGTCCGGGGATTATAGCACTGCCAGCGCATCTGGCAGATTGCGCGGTCACCCACATCGCACATGACAGCCGCTTGGTACGACCAGGCAGCTTGTTTTTTGCCCTCGTCGGCCAACAGAGTGATGGCCATGACTTTGCCGCCAAAGCTCTTGCTGCCGGTGCTGTTGCTGTTGTTGCGCAAAAACCCCTGCCACTGAACGGCCTGCCACCACACGACAGTAGTCTGGACAAACTTATCCTCGTTGACGACAGTCGCATCGCCCTTGCCTGTGCGGCAGCGAGCTTTTACGGCAATCCCGGTGCCGAGCTTGCAATCACGGGCATCACGGGCACCAACGGAAAAACAACAACGATTTACCTGCTTGATGCCATCGCACGCGCCGCAGGCGAGCAATCAGCTGTTATTGGAACGGTTGAAAGTCGCTATCTGTTGTCTGCGGACGCAGATGCGGCAGAGTGCGTCCAAAGCTGCGAGACCACCACACCAGACGCGCTGCAACTGCAAGAACTGCTTGCCCAGATGCGTGACGCCGGTGTCCAGTCAGTTGCCATGGAAGTATCCAGCCATGCCATCGACCTGCACCGTGTCGAACAGACACCTTTTGCGGCGGTGGCTTTTACCAACCTTTCACAGGACCACCTGGACTACCACCACAGCATGGAGGCATATCGCCAGGTCAAAGAACGGCTCTTCTTTGACTTCGAGACCTCTGCGCGTATCGTCAATACTGACGACAGCACAGGCGCAGGTCTGGCAGAAAAACTGAGAGCAACAGCTACAGCAGTCATCACGGTGGGCATTTGCCAGTCGACGGCAAGTGACTGCAAATCCTGCACGAGTTCAAACAATTGCAGCAAAGACATTGCCGCAAGTGACCTTGTTTTGGGCACTGCTTCCAGTCAGTTTAGCCTACACACCCCTGATGGCTCTGCGCAGATTAATTTCCCCCTTGTGGGTCGCTACAATGTTGAAAACGCGCTGCTTGCTGCTGCCTGTGCCTGGTCACGCGGCATTAGTCTGTCAGCGATTGCAGACGGGCTTTCACGTGCCCCGCAGGTACCCGGCAGACTTGAACAAGTACAAGGTGAACAGGACTTCAGCGTCTTTGTTGACTACGCACACACGCCCGATGCTTTGGCAACAGCACTTGCGGCACTGCGCGAACAAAGCAGTGGTCGTCTGATTACTGTCTTTGGTTGCGGTGGCGACCGCGATGCTTCAAAACGTCCTTTGATGGGACAGGCGGCAGCGGTTGGCAGCGACTATGTGGTGGTGACCAGCGACAATCCCCGTAGTGAAGACCCAGCAGGCATTGTCGCCGACATCTGCAAGGGACTGCCCGCAGATTTTAGCAGCAGCGCCAGAAAGGCAAACCTTGCCACCATAATTGACCGCCGTGAAGCTATTTTCCACGCTGTTAAGCAAGCCCGCAGTGGTGACTGCATTTTGATTGCTGGCAAGGGTCACGAGGACTATCAGATCTTCGCTGATGGCACTATTGCCTTTGATGACCGCGAGGTAGCGCGCGAAGCACTACTGCAGCGCAAAGGTGAACAAGAGGCACAAAACCACAAAACGCAGGGGCACAGCAATGTATGATTTCAGCGCAGCAGATATAGCGGCAGTATGTAAGGGTAGTATCATCGCCGGAAGCCCCGAGGCGCGGGCGAACTCCTGCAGCATTGATTCGCGCCGGGTAAAGCCAGGCAGCCTTTTTGCTGCTTTTGTTGGAACGCAGGTGGACGGACACGACTACCTGCAGGCTGCTGTCAGCGGCGGTGCTACGATTGTTCTGGTCACTGACTCCGCTGCAGATTATGCAGACATCGCCGCCAGCGCAGCTGTTATTGTGGTCGCTGACACGCTGCGCGCCCTGCAAGACCTCGCCAGCTATCAGCGCGGCCTGATGACCTGTCCGGTCATTGGCATTACGGGTTCCTCGGGCAAGACAACAACCAAGGAACTGCTCAGTGGTGCCTTGCAGCTGTGTACGCAGCCGCCGCTTAGGGTAGTGGCTACAGAGGGCAACTACAATAATGAATTGGGAGTACCCCTGACCATTCTTGCGGCAGATCAAAACAGCGAAGTCGTCGTCGTCGAGATGGGTATGCGCGACCGCGGGCAAATCACGCAATTGGCAGAAATCGCTCGTCCGACAATAGGCATTATCACGACCATTGGCGATGCTCATATTGAAATGCTTGGCAGTCGTGAAAACATCGCACGCGCAAAGGGTGAGCTTTTCGAGGCTTTGCCAGCTGACGGGGTTGCTCTTATGCCCGTCGATGTTGCTTATGGGGACTACCTGCGCAGTGTCAGCGCGGCATCAGTGCTTACCGTAGGCAGTGACAAGCAAGCAGATTATCAGGCGTGTGAGCTACGCTTTGACAAGCAGGGCAATGCTGCGGTGATGGTCACTCTCTCTTCCGCTGAAGAAATCCCCCTACAGCTTGCGATTCCCGGCGAGCATATGGTGAGCAACGCGCTACTTGCCCTCGCTGCTGCACAGCTTGTCGGGGTCGAGGCACAGCTTGCCATCTGTGGCATACAGCAGGTTAAGGCCGCTGCGATGCGCATGCAACGCTGCGTGGCACAGCTGCCAGCAGCACCTAATGTCGAAATCTTGCTGGATTGCTACAACGCCAACCCCGAATCAACGGCTGCGTCTTTAAATACCCTTGCGGTTGCTGTTGTTCCCGCCGGGGCCTTGCGGGTTGCTGTGCTAGGCGACATGCTTGAATTGGGAGACCACAGCGCAAAGGCGCATAAAGATATATTGCTTTTGGCAGGATTGCTGCAGATTAATCTGGTCTATACCCTTGGTGAGGCGTACACACAGGCAACACAGGACGTGCTGCGCGAACTGTCAACGGGCAGAAGCAGCAGCGACCTCGCTGATTTGCGCTCGCTGACAGACAGGGACTTACTTATCCGCAGCCTTATAGGCGCGTTGAAACCTGGCTCGCTGGTACTTATCAAAGGGTCGCGCGGCATGCAGATGGAAGCGATTGCCGATGCCCTGATGAACGCAGACCTTGACAGTGACACGCCTGCCGCCAAACAGCCCGCCAAACAGACCGCCAAGCAGAAAGAGGAACGTCCATGTTAGCTGGTCTTGCCCAGTATCCTGCCTTTCAGGTATTTCTTGCCGTCAGTGTTTCGGCTGCCTGTGTTGCTCTGCTAACACCGGCGCTGATTCGCTTTTTAAAGGTACGCGACATCGGGCAGCAAATCCGCGCCGAAGGACTGCAAGAACATTTGGTAAAGCATGGCACTCCTACCATGGGTGGCGTGGTCATTATTGTTGTTGCCGTGCTGCTGGTTGCCGCGATGCTTATTTTTGCTCACCCTACCTTTGCTAATGCCTCTTTGGCGCGTATTGCCGAATATAATCTGGGCATAAAGGCGGGGGTAACCGTCCTGCTATGTATGCTGGGCTGCGGGGTTCTTGGCTTTATTGATGACTACATCAAGGTTGCCAAAAAACGCAGTCTGGGGCTTGGGGCGCGCCAAAAAATCGCTGCGCAGATTACTATTGCAGCAACGACAACACTTCTTGCCATTAACTGGGTGGGTGTTTCTGCTGATATTCGTATACCAGCAACGGAACTCGCGCTGCCAACGTCACAGCTGGCGACCACCTTGAGCCTGCCGGCTGCTTTAGGTGGGATAACGATAGTCATTCCCTGGCTGTACCTGTTGTTTGCCCTGGTCATGATAGTGGGCCTCAGCAATGCGGTGAATCTGACAGACGGCCTAGACGGCCTAGCAGCGGGAACCGTTACCATCGTAACCCTCTTTTTTGCAGCGATTGCCTATGCCGAAGGCTCGCTGCCTGTTGCTTTGGTGGCAAGTGCCATTGCTGGTGGCTGCGTTGGCTTTCTGTGGTGGAACTGCTATCCCGCAAAGATTTTTATGGGTGACACAGGCTCACTTGCCCTGGGCGGTGCCATTGCTGGACTTGCTCTCGTGACAAAAACAGAACTACTGGTCGTCATCATTGGCGGCATTTTTGTGCTGGAAGCCCTGTCGGTGGTCATTCAGGTGCTGGTCTACAAACGCTGCGGAAAGCGCGTGTTCAAAATGGCACCCATTCACCACCACTTCGAGATGCTCGGTTGGTCAGAGACAACCATTATGGTGCGCTTTTGCATTATCACCGGCTGTCTAGCGGCCTTTGGTTTCGCGCTCTTTTTCTATCAGTTGGCAACGATTGGCCCTCTTGGGTAGATAAGTGAACAGGCTGCAGAGCAGACAGGGGGACAAACAAACAATGAGGGCAGATTCGCAC
>WREJ01000085.1 GCA_009779395.1 Coriobacteriia bacterium | reverse complement strand
TTGGGGATTCAGCAAAGAGCGTAACTTGGTTGATGAAAACAACGCCATCGTAGGCGCCCCCACAGCTATGACCGGTCACACGACTGGTGCTTGGGGTTACGGCGGAAGCCGTACTGGTTGTGCACCCTGTCACCCTGGTGGTGCCGGTGGTGGTTACCGTTACTTCCCTGGTGACCTGAACTGGGTTATCGTTGGTGACACAGTAGGCGGAGCAACTGCAGGTAACATCAACCCACGTGGACTTACCTCTCCTGGTGGTCACATTGATGACGTAGCAGCTGGCGCACCTGCCGGTGAAACCTACGCAGAAATGATGGTACAAATCGGTACAACCCGTACCTATGGTTGTAACCAGTGCCACGACATGATTGGTGTAGCTACTAACAGCCCAGCATGGCCGCATGGTAACAGAAACATCTTGGCTTGGGAGTGGACAGACTTTGATAACATCGAGCGTGACCGCTTTGGTAGACTGCCACGTACTACTTGGATTGATTCCCGCGTAGAGAGCACCGTTACCGCAGGTAACCTGTGGATGTACTCTGCAAGCATCTCGCGTGTAGTTCCTGGCATCCAGATTGGCGCAGCTGCAGGTGCAAATCAGCACCCAGAGCACGACCTTTATGGAAACACTCTGAACTGGCAAGAAGACCTCACGGTAGCAGATCCTGCCTTTACCATCGTCTATGGTGTTGGTAACAGTGGTCCAAACGTTGGTCGCATGGGTGAAATCCAAGACGGCGTTTGTCTGAAGTGTCACATTCCGACCGACCCTGCTTCTGTCGCAGACCTGGTAAGAGTTCACAATGAAACAGCTCTTACTGGTTTCGAAGTTGTTGCTGGTATGAACTCAGCAGCTGGTCAGGTTCGTGCAGCTGACGTTGCAACACGTTGGCACCAAGCACGTCGTAACCTTACCGACGATTGGTCAGCCGGAATCTTTGCTGGTGGACGTAATGGCGTAAGACCTATTACAAACCCAGCAGATCCAGACTATGGCGCACTGTGGAACACTGTTGAGCGTAACACTGGTGCATCATCGAAGTACATGTTCCTCTTCAGATAAGATTTGAGCTTAGGCACAGTCTTAACTGCTAGCTGAACTAGCTACTTGAAAAGGGGGTCGAGCAATCGACCCCCTTTTTCTGTGTCTGCTCAAAACAGAGCGATGGTCAAAACGCGAGATTAGCTGCCGCGAATGCCGTATTTCAGGCGTAGTCGCTGGAATTTTTTACCCCAAGGCAGCACAGTAAGGGCAAGAAAGACCACTGTCGAAGCAGCATGCATCAGATTAAGCGGCATTCCCATACCCAGCGTTGCGATAAATCCTGCCCAGCCTGTCTGAAAAGCATAGGCAACAAAGAACTGCAGGTCAAGAAACAGTCCATACAAAAGGGATGCAGCAGCACCGTAAAGTATCACCGCAGCGCTAAATCGCAAGCCCATCTGTACGCCTGTTTCGCGGTAAAACAGCAGCCCAGCACCGTAGCCCACTAGTCCCCAGGCAAACATCTGCCACAGTGTCCACGGTCCCTGTCCCAGCAGCATGTTTGACAGCAAAGCCACCACCATGCCACACAAAAGTCCCGCGTGTCTGCCAAAAAACACGCCCGCCAAAATGATGAGTGCTGTCGCCGGCTGAAAATTGGGAACAGGCATGCTGACCACCCGCCCCAATACTGCAAGTGCGGCCAAAACTACCACGGGCATCAGGTCGCGCGGTCGTGGACGTACTCTCTCGAATGCAATGATTACTAACAGCAACAGGACGGCAATAGCGATTGAGGACAGCAGCAGGTTCATTAAGCGCCCTCTTCTGCCGTCACAGGCGTGGGAGGAGGAGTCAGAGCATCGACCAGGTCAGGCACCGTCACGCAGTGGGGCAGGATGTGCTTTGCCATGCGATTTGTCGGCGTAGTGTAAAAGCTATTGCCCGCAAAAAAGTTCTGGGTCTGGTCGCTGGCGATAATCTGACCTGCAGCAAGCAACGAGCAGCTGTGGGTGTAGCGTGCAGCAAAGGGCAGGTCGTGCGTCACGATGATAAGCGTTGTGCCTGCTTGTGCCAGCTGGGTAAAAATCTGCCCCATTTCCTGTTTTGCTCGAGCGTCCAGTCCTTTTGTTGGCTCGTCCAAAAGGATGATGTCGGGGTCTGTCAGCAGCAATTTTGCCAGAGCTGCCTTTTGCATTTCACCACCCGAGAGGTCAAAGGGATGCCGGTCAAGCAGCTGGTCAAGCTGCAGACGCTGTGCCATCTGCCGTGCTGCCGCAGGGTCACTACCAGCATATGCGTCCAGCAAATCTTCGAGCAGCGTATCATGCAGAAAACTTGCTTTGGGGTTTTGCGGCAGTGCAGCAAGCCCTGCCTGCTTGTTAATGCGTACCTGACCCAGCTGCGGCTTTAACAGACCACAGATCAGGGCAAGCAGCGTTGACTTGCCACTAGCATTTCCCCCCACAATAGCGTGAATTTGCCCCTGCGCAAACTCTGCTGACAGATGAGTCAATACGTAGGGCTCATGCTTGCTATAGCGAAAGCAGAGATCGCGCAGAACAATTGCGCTTTGCGCAGCACAGGGAGGCTGAGCTGCGGTGAATGGAAAAAGGTGGTCACTCTGACCCATTTTACTTCTGTACTCTTTGAGCCAAGCACGTCCTGACCTGACATCAAGAGGCCAATTCGTACGCTGCGCTTTGCGCTCACTACTTTCACAGGCAATTGCGACCTGCGTTGCTTCTGGCAAAAAGAGGGTCAGCTGTGTGTCTGTATGCGCGCAGTACGTTATCAGTTCTTGCGGGGTGAAGGTCTGGACAGACTCCGCCGCTTGATGCTTATCACCTTGGTTGTCGAGCAGTAGAACCTGGTCACAGAGGGTCAGCACCTCGTCCAGGCGATGCTCGCAGCAGAGCACCGTTGTGCCCAATTCTTTGTTCAGGCGCTGCAGGTGGCGAAAGAATTTTTGCGCGGCAATGGGGTCAAGCTCTGCGGTGGGTTCGTCCAGAACAAGAATATCGGGAGCACAGACCATCGCTGCCGCAAGGTTGAGGATTTGTTTCTGCCCACCTGACAGGGTGTGCGTGGGGGATTCCAGCAGGTACTCGAGCCCAAAATAGCTGGCGACCTCTGCGACACGCCGCCTGATGGTTGCGGTGGGCATACCCTGATTTTCTAGCGCAAATGCCAGTTCGTGAAAAACCAAGTCGGTAACAATCTGATTGTCGGGGTCTTGCTGCACAAAGCCAACACTGCCCTTAACGGTCAACTGCCCTGTGCGCGTCCCCTGCGGGGTCAGTGCTGGCACCAGATGCCGCAGCAGCGTAGTCTTGCCGCTACCCGTGTACCCACAGAGCAGCGCAAAGTCACCAGCTGCAAGTTCAAAGCTGACATCACGCAGTACAAGGCGTGCTTGCTCTTGTGCTGCCCTTTCTGCCGCTGCTGCGGTATCTGCTTGCAGGCAGGGATAGCTGAAACTTAGTTTTTTGACGCTGATTGCAGACATCGCAGGTACTGACCTCCCTCTACAAGCAGCGGAAATGACATCAGCAGCGCACTTGCCACCAGCGCGAAGTGTGACAGTTGTTGTGCTCCTCGAAAGATGGGGAAAAATGCCAAATCACGCGTTGTCACAAACAGAGTAAGGGCAGCCACCACAACTAACACAATCAGTGCTGCTAGAATCAGCCGGTCGCCTGTCGTCAGGCGATAGCTGCGAAAACTGCTGCGTTTTGCGGGGCGTTGTGCTGCGTCTTTGCTGCCGTATCCACGGGCCTGCATGGAATCGGCTGCCTGAATTGCGTCTTCCATCGACCAGGACATCAGTGCAGAAAGGCAGCGCAACAGCAAGCGGATTTTTCGCCCGCACCGATACCAAGAAGTAGTGGCAGCAGCAGGCTCTCGCTGGTCACTCTGATCACCGAGGGTTGTAAATCGCTGGTCACTCTCTCCCCCCATTTTTTGTGCGCTGCGAATTTGCTCGAAGCGATACTTTGTGAGGGGAATCCAGCGTTGCACCATGCTTATCGTCAGTGCCGTTGTTGGTGCCAGTGGTGCGAACAAGTACAAAAAGCGGTCGCTGGTCATGAACTGCTGGTACAGCAAAAACCACAGCATAACTGCCGCAAGCATCAAAGCAATCGCTATGCCAAAGGTCAGACTCTCGCTGGTGAAACTGTGGTTTCCTAGCGCAAATAACTCTGTTGCGCCGCGCCGGTTAAGCAGCAGATTAAACAGCACAACAATCAACATCATCGGCAGCAGCCACTTGCTGGTTGCCAGCAGGCGCGCCGGGCCCAAATACAGGCAAACGTTAAGTGCCGCACAAACCAGCGACAGTAGCAGTATTGCCGGATGATAACTGAGCAGCGTCAGCAGCAGCACACCCGCAAAAAATACCAGCGTCACCGCAGGATGCAGCAGCGAAAAACGTCGTGCCAGCGCTATGTTGGCTGGGTTACCAGCGACCACCGATGTCTGCTCCGTGATTAAGCGTGTAGCGCCAGGCAACACGGTCGCCGGCATTGAGCCGCAGCGTCGAGGCAGAGGCAGAGGCAAATGCTCCGTTGACGCTAAACATCCAGCCACTGCGTGCGCCAAAATCACCCTCGGCGAGACCACCGATTCCTACAATATAGGCACCACGCGCGTTGACCCGCACGCCCGTCGCGTCCAGGGCCTGCCTGACGGTCGCGCCCTCGGGCAGGGTGATGTTGCGCCGCGACAAAATGACGCCGCCGCTGGCGATGCCGGCCATAGCCGCCGGGTCAGAGGCATAGGCAGTACGCGCCTCGATTTCGATAGAGACGGTAATGGTTTTGGGTGTCGTGTTTTGTGGGGCAGAGGAGGACTGACCAGAACTCGACGTTGCAGCTGAACCGCCACCCATAACAGCAGACCCACTGCCACCAGACCCACCGCTGCCCGACGCTGCGCCTGAACCACCCGAGCCACTGGGTGTTTGACTGCCTGCAGCAGCAGGCGCGCTGCTACTTTGACCACTTTGCTCGCCGCTTGGCCCGTCACCAGACTCTTGGTCTGGTGACGGGCTGTCTGCGTCTGCTTCAGTGTCGCTGGACTGGACAGACTCCGCATCTAGACTCAACGCGGTATCTGTCGTCTCGATAGAAGGAGTAACTTCTGCTTCTACCTGTGGCACTTTTGCCGCACAGCCAAGCAAGCTGATTGCAAGCAGCAGCGTCAGCAGCCCCGTCAGCAAATGACTAGCTTTTGGGCGCATGTGCTAGACACCACCTTTGTTGTTGGTCGCAGCGTCTGTTTTGATGAACTGTTCTGCCTGCTGCCGCTTCTTTTTTCTGTAGTCGGCGATGTTTGCCACAATCACCGCAACGATAACCGATGCCGCGATAGCCGCGATGAAAATCCACCTACCATAGCTGTACATATCAGCCGTTTTGGGTGCCGATGCCGACGGAGTCGTATCATTGCTGTTCGCGTTGTTGTTGTTCTGGGTGCCCGCTCCGTTGTTGTTATTGTTATTATTTTGCC
>WREJ01000084.1 GCA_009779395.1 Coriobacteriia bacterium | reverse complement strand
TCATCCCGGTGATTGGTGCGGCAGCTGTGTTGCTGACACCTACCGTTGCCTTGCCGATTGTAATCCTGCTGCTGGTGCTGGTGTTTTCCTATGCACAAATCATCAAGCACTATCCCCAGGGGGCAAGTGCCTATCAGGTTGCAGCAACTTCACTGGGCAGGCGTCCTGCGATCCTTGCGGCGTCCTCGCTGATTATCGATTACGTGCTAACTGTTGCCCTCAGTGTTTCGGCGGCTGTTGCAGCACTGGTCTCTGCCTTCCCTCAATTCACTCCCTATCGTATTCCCATCGCGATTTTCTGCGTCTTTTTGGTCACCCTGCTTAACTTGCGCGGCCAGCAAGAGGCATCGCGTGTCTTTGGTATTCCCACTTACGCCTTTATTCTTGTCATGGGCGCACTTGTCGTGACGGGTCTTTTCAAGCTAGCAACGGGCAGCCTGCAGCCACTTGCCTATGCGCAGGCCTACACGCAGACTCTTCCTGCAGCACAAGCTGCCGCACAAGCCGACCCTCTGATGTCTGTTGCCCTGGTCTTTTTGCTGCTGCGTGCTTTTGCGTCGGGCAGTATGGCACTTTCAGGAATTGACGCAGTTAGCAATGGGGTGGCAGTACTGCGCCAGCCACGACAGAAAAACGCCCAAATAATACTGTTCAGCCTGGCAGGCATCATCGTGTTTCTCTTTGGTGGATCGGTTATTTTGGCGCGGGTGCTGCAGGTTATGCCCATTATTGACCCGGCGACAGGTATGCCCCTTGCGGGTTCACTGACCGTTATTGCTCAGATGGGGCAGGCAGTCTTTGGCATGGACTCCCTCCTCTTCTTTGTCCTGCAGGTAACAACGGCACTGGTGCTGTTTTTGGCAGCGCACTCTGCTTACAGCGACCTGCCCAACCTGCTCTCGATTCTGGCGCGCGACAACTACGCGCCTCACCAGTTTGGCGAGAGGGGGGCAAAACTCACCCTTTCAAACGGCATGATTTTTCTGTTCTTTGCGGCAAGTGGCATCATTATTTTGTTTGGCGCAAAGGTACACGCGATAATTCCGCTGTATTCGGTTGGCGTCTTTCTGTCCTTTACTATCAGCCAGGCAGGCATGTGCGCAAAATGGCTGCGTGAAAAGCAGGCACACTGGAGGAAGAGCATGACCATTAATGCCGCCGGTGCTGCTATGACAGGCATTGCTGCCATCGCGGTCTTTATCGCAAAGTTTGCCTACGGTGCTTGGATACTCGCGCTTGCGATTCCGCTGTTTTGCCTGCTGATGCACCGTATCAACTGTCACTACCGCAGCTTTCATAACAGTCTGACCATTACGCGGGCAGACATCGAAAAACACTACCATCCATCTACCTCGGATGGGAAAATCGCCTGTTACATACCAGCGCGCTCTATCACCCGTGCGGTTCTGAAAAACATCAACTTTGCGAACCAGCTAAGCAGCAATGTTCACCTGCTGCACGTCTCGCGCGACCCTGCCCAAGAACAACAGTTGCGCCGCCAGCTGAAAGACTTTGGCCTGTCTATTCCCCTGGTGGTGCTGCAAAGCCCCTATCGCGACCTGACGACACCCATCGTGAACTTCCTTGATACGCAAGAATCAAAACTTGTCAGCGGCAACAGCATTGCCGTCATTGTCTCGGGGTTTAGCTTTGACCACTACTACGACCGCTTGCTGCACAATCAGACGACCTACTTTCTGACGCGCGCCCTGCGCGACTACAAAGATACTGCTACAATAACGATTCCCTACCACCTGAACCTGCAAAAGGTTCGCGACAGCTATGTCACCTCGGATACATCAGATGCCCCGTAGTGCAGAGAGATAATACAGACAGCGAAGGCAGAGGGAGGAAGAACACCATTACTGCAGCACCCAACAAAGCAGAAACAGCAGCCCGTACGCGCGAACACCGTTCTTTGTGGTCACAGATTGAACCACTCCTCGTTCAGGTCGAGCGTCCTTCTCGGTATATTGACGGTGAATATGGGGTAGCAACGCCCTTGCAGCAAGCACCGTCGCACTCCTCTGAGGGTTCATCCCTGCAGGTGGGTCTGTGTTATCCCGCGCACTACGAGTTGGGGCAGTCAAATCAGGCTTTGCAGCTGCTGTATGATCAGGCAAGCAGGCTTGATGATGTCAGTGTGCAGCGTATTTTTCTGCCTGGCGAGGACATGAGTCGGCTCTTGCGCGTTCATCAGTTGCCGCTTTTTACCCTTGAGCAGTGCAGCGCTGTTGCCGACCTAGATGTGTTGGGCATCACCTTACCCTTCGAGCTGTCTTTTCCATCAGTTCTCGAGGTACTTGACTTGAGTGGACTGCCTCTGCATGCTGATAAACGAAGCGCAGACATGCCGCTGGTTATTGTGGGTGGACCGGCAGCTTATAACCCAGAACCAATCGCAGCCTTTGTCGATGCCGTCTTTTTAGGCGAGGCAGATGGGGGAGCACTGACCGACATCTTGACTGCTTTGCGTGACTTGTCAGACGGCGGAGTGCGTCCCAGCAGGCAGCAGCAGCTGGAAGCTTTGGCAAACATTGCGGGCGTGTACGTGCCGCAGCTGTATGACCAGGGTGTGCAACAGGCACCAATAACCCGGCGCGTGGCACAGGACTTTCATTGTGCTGACTTTACGCCAACCTGTTTGATTGTTCCCTATACCGAGCTAATCCATGACCGGCTGACTGTCGAGGTCAGGCGCGGTTGCACACGTGGCTGTCGCTTTTGTCAGGCAGGCATCATTTACCGTCCTGTGCGCGAACGCGACCCTGACCGTATTGTGGCAGCTGCTGTCTCGGGTATCCAGCGTACTGGCTTTGACGAGGTCTCGCTGACCTCGCTTTCGACAACTGACTACAGCCTGATTGCGCAGGTCTTGCAGCGCTTAAAGCGGCGCTTTGCTGGTACGGCTGTCAGTGTCTCGATACCTTCGCTGCGGGTGGACAACTTTAGCATTGACCTTGCACGACTGCTGGCAGACAGCACGGCTGGCAGTGCTGCAGGCGGACGGACGGGCAGCAGCAAAAAAAGTGGTCTGACCTTTGCCCCCGAGGCAGGCACACAACGCCTGCGCGATGTCATCAACAAGGGTGTGACCGAAGACCAGCTGCTTGAAACGGTTGCCTACGCTTTTGCCAACGGCTGGCATCGCGTCAAGCTGTATTTTATGATTGGACTGCCTACAGAAACCGACGAAGATGTCACAGCTATTGGTACTTTAGTGCAAAAAGTGCTCGACACCGCGCGTGAGTCTGCCCTTCCCAGCAAGCGTGGTTCGGTACAGGTTAACGTCAGTGTCTCGACTTTTGTGCCAAAGGCGCACACACCCTTTCAGTGGGAACAACAGCTGCTACCAGCAGAAACGCTGCGCCGTCAGGCACTGCTGCAAGAAAGCATTCCGCGCAAGGGCGTCAAACTAAGCTGGCACGACGCAGAAGGCTCTTTCATCGAAGGCATAATCGCTCGCGGCGGACGTGATGCGGCAGATTTAATCGAAGCAGCCTGGCGCTGCTCTGACGGAGCAATCGCTTACACAGACAACTTTGATTTCAGCTACTGGCAGGCGGCGGCTGACAGCCTGAACCTTGACCTAGAAACACGTGCCAACTGCACCATTGACCCAGCGGCATCGCTGCCCTGGAGCCACCTGCACACAGGGGTCAGCACCGACTGGCTGCGCGCCCAGGCACAGGCGGCACGCGACGAACAATTCACCCCTGACTGCATAGACAGCTGCAGTAATTGCGGAGTCTGTCCAGAACTCAATATCGCCGTTCACCTTGCCAGCGATGCCGCAGCCGAGGGAGGAGAACGTCCATGAATCCCACCCTTTTTCGTTTGCGCATCGCTTACGCAAAGCAGCATGCGGGTCGCTATCTGTCGCACCTTGAAGTACAACGTTACCTGACGCGTCTGGTCAGACGCAGCGGGCTACCCTATGCAACATCGCAGGGTTTTAATCCCCAGATGCGCCTTGCGACAGGACCTGCGCTGGGTGTTGGCGTAGCAGGTGTGCGTGAATACGCTGATCTGACACTAACTGCCTATGTAAAGCCTGTGGACGCACTCCGCCAACTGCAACAGGTACAAACCGACTATTTGCCCATTTTAGAAGTTGCCTATGTCAGCACAAAAGAGCCTTCGCTGAATGCGGCGATTTGCGCGCAAGCACTCTGTATCACGGTAGAGGACCTTGCCGCAGAAGGCGCGTTTGCGAACATGAGCGCAGATGCGCTGCAAGAACAACTGCAGGCGGGTTTGGCCGCGCTGCGCGCGCACGACACGCTAGAAGTAGAGCACAAGGGCACGACAAAAGTGTTTGATTCTGCCACCCATGTCCCCAAAGACGTGACAGTGACACAAGCAGAGTCAGCTTTTCAGATACAGCTGACGCTGCGAATTTCCCAACAAGGGTCTTTGCGCCCCGATGCTTTGCTTAGGGCACTGTGGCAGGCCGCGCAGCTTTCGGCACCCTGTCCTGCTTTGCTACGTATTACGCGGCAAGAACTTTTTGTGGCATCTGGTGAGGGGGACGCAGAATATGGCAGCATCAATGCTGCGTGAGATGCTTATCTCGCAGGACTTTTGTGAGCTGCGTGTTGCGCTGTGCGAGGACAAACAGCTGGTCGAGCTGTATGTACAGCCTGCAAAACGCAGCGTGGTCGGCAACATTTATCTGGGCAAGGTCAGCGATGTTTTGCCGGGAATGCAGGCGGCTTTTGTTGACATTGGCCTTGAGCAAAACGCCTACCTGTCCATTGATGACCTGCGTCACGAGGGCGCGCCACTGTCTGCAGGACAGGCGATTTCTCGTCATGTGCAGGTGGGTCAGACGCTGATGGTGCAGGTGGTCAAAGACGCGACAGACAGCAAGGGTGCGCGTGTAACGATGGAGTTGTCCATACCCGGGCGTTTTCTGGTGCTTTTTCCTAACAGTAATCGTCGGGGCGTGTCAAAAAAGATTGCCGAGGACCGGCGGCAACAGCTGTTGCAACTAATGCAGCAAGAACTCCCCGCTGGTATGGGAGCAATTGCGCGCAGCGCTGCACAGGGCGCAGCACAGGCCGACATTCAGGCAGACATCGCGCTACTGATGAGCAGCTACCAGCGTGTCAAACAGCAAAGCACGCAGCTGAGGGCTCCTAGCATTTTGCATAGCGAGTCTGACCTGGCGATGCGCTGTGTACGCGATATGTTCACCGCTGACTTTGACAGTTTGACCATTGATGACCAGCAGACTTATGACAAGGTTGTTGCTTTGGTGAAACGATATGCTCCCCAGCTGCTGACGCGCGTCAGACTGCAGTGCAGCACAAAGCAGCCACTGTTTAGCCGCTACGGAATTGAAGATGCAATTGCCGCTGCTTTGAAACGTGAAGTGCCGCTGCCTAGTGGTGGTTCGATTGTTATTGACCAGACCGAGGCACTGGTCAGCATCGACGTCAACACGGGCAGTTTTATCGGCAGCCGTACGCTAGAAGAAACGCTGCTTACAACAAACCTCGAGGCGGCAGAAGTCGCCACACGTCAAATGCGTTTGCGCGATGTGGGTGGCATTATCATCATCGATTTTATTGATATG
>WREJ01000083.1 GCA_009779395.1 Coriobacteriia bacterium | reverse complement strand
TTGGGTGCGCCTGACATTATTGTCAGCAACGAAAAGCGCATGCTGCAAGAAGCCGTGGACAAGCTGTTTGACAACCGCCGCGATGACCGCCGTCAGGTAAAAGGCCCCTCGGGGCGTGCGCTGAAATCGCTGTCACATACCCTAAACGGCAAGCAAGGACGCTTCCGTCAGAACCTGCTGGGCAAGCGTGTTGACTATTCCGGTCGTTCTGTAATCGTAGGCGGCCCTGAACTAAAACTGCACCAATGTGGTCTGCCCAAATACATGGCGCTCGAGCTGTTCAAGCCCTTTGTCATGAAGCGCTTGGTTGACCGTTACACAGAAAGTGACGGACGCGATGGTGCGGCAAACATCAAGGCAGCAAAGAAACTGGTAGAGAGACAACGCTCCATTGTCTGGGACGTCCTCGAAGAGGTCATCTCTGACCATCCGGTACTGCTAAACCGCGCACCCACGCTGCACCGTCTGGGTATTCAGGCATTTGAACCAGTACTGGTAGAGGGTAAAGCCATTCAGCTGCACCCGCTGGTCTGTACTGCCTTTAACGCAGACTTTGACGGTGACCAGATGGCGGTTCATATTCCGCTTTCGACTGAATCACAGGCAGAGGCGCGCGTACTAATGCTTTCGACCAACAACATTAAATCTCCGGCGAATGGACGCCCTCTGGCGACTCCTTCTCAGGACATGGTTCTAGGCATTTATCACCTGACCAGCATGCAAGAGGGTGCTGCGGGCGAGGGTCGTGCCTTTTTGAATGCAACCGAGGCAGTGTTTGCTTATGACACGCGCGCAGAACTGGAATTGCAGGCAAAAATCCAGGTGCGTCTGACAGAAAATACTGCGGTTATCGAAGAGAAAGACGCGGCACCAGTAAAGTACAAGGCAGGTCAGCGTATCGAGACCACCGTCGGGCGCGTTATGTTCAACGAGGCTTTGCCCAGCGATTATCCGACCATCAATTACGCTCTGGACAAAGGTGCGATTGCTGCGGTCATCGAAGACCTTGCTTCGCTGTATACGACCAATCAGATTAGCGTCATTCTTGACGACCTCAAGCGTCTGGGCTTTCACTACGCAACGCACGCGGGACTGACCGTTTCGCTGTACGACGCCATGATTCCGCCTAACAAGGCAGAAATACTTGGCGAATACGAGAAAAAAGCGCAAGAAGTCGAGGACAGCTATGAAATGGGCGAGCTGACCCCTGAGGAACGCCGCCGCGAAATTGTAAACATCTGGAATCGTGCAACAGATGCCGTTGGAGACGCCATGGTCGAGGAGTTTGACCAAAGCAATCCCATCTATCTGATGGCGAAGTCAGGTGCGCGTGGTAATCTGAAGCAGATTCGTCAGCTGGCGGGTATGCGTGGTCTGATGCAAAGCCCCAAAGGCGACGTCATCGACCGTCCCATCAAGACAAACTTCCGCGAGGGTCTGACGGTACTGGAGTACTTTATCTCGACACACGGTGCCCGCAAAGGTCTTGCTGACACGGCACTCGGAACCGAGACCGGTGGTTACACCACACGCCGCTTCCTTGACTTTGTACACGATGCGATTGTGCGCACCGAAGACTGCGGCACCCACGAAGGTGTTGCCATGAACTTGCGCGCCGACCACAAAAACGGTGGCTTTGACGACAATTTGGTTGGTCGTGTGGTTGCCGAAGACATTGGTGGCACGGGTGACAAGCTAATTTTGGCAGCGGGTGACTATATCACCGACATCGAAACGCTTGCTCGCATTGAAAAGAGCGGCTACAGCGAGATTGTCATTCGCACGGCTTTGACCTGCCTAGAAGGGCGCGGCATCTGCCAGAAATGTTACGGCTACGACCTGTCAAACGGCAAGCCGGTCGACATTGGTACGGCCGTTGGCGTTATCGCTGCTCAGTCGATTGGCGAGCCAGGAACTCAGCTGACCATGCGTACCTTCCACACGGGTGGTGTCGCCGGAAAAGACATCACCGACAAAGAAGCCGGTCTTGCGCTGGTTAATGAAATCCTCGAATCCCCCAAGGCGAACCGCACCTTTGCGGTCTTGGCACAAATCGACGGAACAGTCTCTCTTCGCGAGGCAGGCGAGGGAGTAAGCATCCATATCAGCAGCGGCAAAGGTAAAAGCAAGCAAGCCTGGACATCAAAAGAAGTCGATCCGACGATGCTGGTTGTTGCCGACGGCGCAGAAGTGCTGGCAGGTGACCCGCTGACAAAAGGTCGTCCCTACGGACCTGACCGTCTGCGTATTGTTGGCCGCGAGAACATGCTGCGCTGGATCATCAACGAGCTACAGTCAGTCTATCGCGGACAGGGTGTTGAACTAAACGACAAGCACTTTGAAATCATCGCAAGCCGTATGCTTTCAAAGGTGAAGGTACTTGACAGCGGCGACACTGACTTTTTGGTTGATTCTTATGTGGACAGACTCTCTTACTTGGCGGCAAACGACCGCGTGATTGCGTCAAACGGCAAACCCGCCGAGGCGCGTGACACCCTGATTGGACCGCTGCAGATTGTACGTGCGTCCATGAGGTCGCTGGGCTCGGAGTCCTTCCTGTCGCTGGCATCCTTTATGTGGACGACCACCGTGTTGGCGCAAGCTGCTATCGAGGCGCGCGAGGACGACCTGGTTGGCCTGAAAGAAAACGTTATCATCGGCAAGCTGATTCCTGCAGGAACAGGCATGAAGCGCTACCGCAATGTTGACGTCAGCTACAAGGGAACCCGTATCGCAAGCGACAATGTTTCTGACACAACTCTTGCACCAGACGCGCTGCGTGATGATTTGCAAGAGATTGAGTCCATGATCCCCGAGGCAGAGCAGTGGGATGTCGACCCTGACGACTTTATTGCACTGATGTCGTGGAACGACGAAGAAGAAGCAGGCATCGACGTCTCAGAGTTTGTGGGTCAGACTTTTGACCCCAACGCACCCGTCGAGGCGGCTACCGACATTGTCGAGTTGTCTGCTGGTGACGGCGCCTATCCAGACATCGACTTTACTGGCCTTAGTGCGAGCAGAGCAATTGCTGCCAAAGAAGCCTCGATTGCTGCAGACGATGTTGACTTCTCGGCGCTTGATGCGCTGGTAGGTGCTGACCTTTCTGAACTAGAGATCGAAGACATCGACCTGCCGCTGAACCCTGTGGCAGAACTGTTGAGCCCTGGTCACGATGTCAGCCTAAAAGACATCGGCGTTTCGACACGCTGGGTGACCAAGTTTGCCGAGGGTGGTGTCAGCAACGTCGCTGACCTAGAGAACAAGTCAGAGGCTGACCTGTTAGAACTACCAGGCATCGGTGCAACTGCTGTTAAAGAGGTCGAAAAGGGACTAGCCAAAAAGGGTTTCCCGCCGCTGGTCTAGTTCTTGCCTTAGACTGCAGTAAAAAATAAGAACAGCAAGCAAGGTGGGGTTCCTGAAGGGGAGCCCCACTTTCTGTATACTGGTCACCATGTCTTTTTTCGCTGCAATACAGGACGCACTCAACCAGGGTCTGCTGCTGGGTCACGGGCTGTGCCATCAATTGCCAGCACGATCCTACGACTTTGGCGGTGTCACTTGGGCAGTCTGCGCGCGCTGTAGCGGCATTTATGTCGGGCTGACTTTTGCGCTTATCGCGCTGCTACTGGTCTACAAAGGTAAGCAGCGGCACGGTCTGATGCCCTGGTACTACCTGCTGTTTTTGGCAGGCGGCCTGCTTTTTATGGGCGCAGACGGCCTAAGCAGTTATTTGTATCTGCGCGAAACCACCAACCTGCTGCGCTGGGTTACCGGCATTGGCATGGGCGCGTCACTGGCACCAATCGTCTACTTTTTAGCCATCAATAATCTGGCACAACACTCGTCAGACCAGCCAGTATTGGGTGGCACAAAAGGTGGCAAAAAAAGCGGCAAAAAAAGCGAGAGAGTGCGTCCATGGCTTGCTATCGCTGCCAGCATGCTGTTGGCGTTTTTGATGGTGTATCCTGCAGGTAGTTGGCTGGGCGCACTGACTGCCGTCATCGCTGCCCTTGCCATTTGGGCGACCTATGCAGCACTTGCCTTGGTGCTGCTGGGCACCAGACGCCCCTTCTATCGCAGCATAGCCAGCTGGCGCGACGGGTTGTTGCCGCTTGCTTTGGCAGCAATCATAGGATTAGCCCTGATATTAGCATTGGCATTTCTGTATGTCACCATCCTTGCGTAGAGCACACCAGGCGACTAAGATGTGAGCATTGTGGGGAGAGTGTGACTATTCCTGTTACAATATTTCATACTGTACGAAGAACGGCACCTTTGTGTGTTAAATCATGATTTTTATAGTGAGGACGACCATGACCGCCAGAATATCAAATCCCATAGAAGGGCTCTCCAGAAAATCTAAGTGTGCGCTGCTACTAGCAGCGATTGTTCTTCTGGCAATTCCCTTTCTAGCAGCAGCGAATTCAAGTGCGGTTCAATCGGTCATCAATCCGGTTGTTACTCAAGTTCAGAATATGTCTGTTCCAGCAGCAGATGACAGTTTTGTACCCAACGAAGCACCAGCTGTAGCTACAAGTGGCTTTTCAACCTTCAGTTCGTCAGGCATTCGAACTGAAGCAAAACTCTTTTCTGCAGGATCTGCTCACTCTCTTGGCATCAAACCAGATGGCACTCTCTGGGGATGGGGAGAGAATCAATTTGGCGCAACAGGACTGGGCATTGATACAGGCGAAGAACTATTGCCAGTACAAATAGGGACTGCTACTAACTGGACAGCGGTGTCTGCAGGATGGGATCACTCCCTTGCTCTGCGATCAGATGGCACACTCTGGTCATGGGGGGATAACCAAGTAGCTGCAACAGGACTCGGTACTACAGTAGGCACTCAACTAACACCGGCACAAATAGGGACTGCTACTGACTGGACACAGATATCTGCAGGAACTCAGTACTCCCTTGCCATCAAATCAGATGGCACGCTCTGGTCATGGGGAAGCCACGCAACTGGCAAAACAGGACTGGGTGCTGTAACAGGCAATCAAGGCACGCCCGCGCAAATAGGGACTGATGCTGACTGGGCAACTGTGTCTGCAGGAAATGGCCACTCCCTTGCTATCAAAGCAGATGGCACCCTTTGGGCATGGGGAGACAACTGGTTTAATCAACTAGGATTTTTCCCGGCAACAGTCCCACAACCAACACCGACACAAGTAGGTACTGACACTAACTGGACACAGGTGTCTGCAGGAAATGACTGTTCCCTAGCCATCAGGTCAGATGGCACGCTCTGGGCATGGGGAAATAGCCAAAATGGCAGAACAGGACTCGGTACTGCATGGGGCAACCAAGTAATACCTGAGCAAGTTGGTACTGATACTGACTGGGCAGCAGTGTCTGCAGGAGCTTCTCACACCCTTGCTATCAAAGCAGACGCTACGCTTTGGGCATGGGGAAGCAATTGGGGTGGCCAAGCAGGGCAGGACATTAGTGTCGACGATCAACTCACACCTGCACAAGTTGGCAGTGACAACAATTGGCTGTTTGTCGCTGCTGCAAATGGCTGGCACTCCCTTGCTATGAGAACAAATGACAGCTTGTGGGGATGGGGCTATAATGAATACGGTCAAGTAGGTGTTGGTGACACTGATGATCGCTTTTCTCCCTACCTTATATGGCCACTAGCA
>WREJ01000082.1 GCA_009779395.1 Coriobacteriia bacterium | reverse complement strand
CGGCGAGGCAGACGTGCCTTACTTTACCATTTCTGGTTCAGACTTTGTCGAGATGTTTGTCGGCGTGGGTGCAAGTCGTGTGCGCGATTTGTTTGAACAGGCAAAGGCCGAAGCCCCTGCCATCATTTTTATGGACGAAATCGACGCGGTCGGTCGTCAGCGTGGTGCCGGCTTGGGCGGCGGTCATGACGAGCGCGAACAGACCCTCAACGCCCTGCTAGTCGAGATGGACGGCTTTGAAATGCAGGACAATGTTATCTTGTTGGCTGCAACAAACCGCCCTGACGTGCTCGACCCTGCTCTGCTGCGTCCTGGTCGTTTTGACCGTCAGATTATTGTTGACCGTCCCGACCTGAAAGGTCGCGCGGCGATTCTTGCAGTGCACGCAAAAAATAAGCCGCTTGCCGACGATGTTGACCTCAACGTTATTGCGCGCCGCACGCCAGGCTATACGGGTGCTGACCTGCAGAATCTGCTGAACGAGGCTGCACTGCTTGCTGCCCGTGCCAATAAAGAAAAAATCGAAATGATTGACGTCGAAGAGGGCATCGACCGCGTGTTGATGGGACCCGAGCGCAAAAGTAGGCTGATCTCTGAAGGAGAGAAGCTGACCATTGCCTATCACGAGGCAGGACATGCCATTGTTGGGCACTACACGCCGCACAGCGACCCTGTCCACAAGGTAACCATTATTCCGCGCGGTGGATCGCTTGGGGCAACCTGGCAGCTGCCGACAGAGGATCGCTTTTTAAAGTCAAAGAAGGAAATGCTTGATGACATTGCTGTTCTACTTTCCGGACGTGCTGCCGAAGAGATAACTTCGGGGGACGTGACTACTGGTGCAGCAAACGACATTGAACGGGCGACAAAAATCGCCAAAGACATGGTCATGCGCTTTGGCATGAGCGATGTTTTAGGTCCGCAGTCCTTTGGCGAAGAACCCGAGAACGTCTTTTTGGGTCGTGACTTTGCTAAGGGTGCCGACCACGGAGAAGAGACGGCCGCAACCATTGACCGCGAGGTTGCGCGCATCATCAACGAGGGCTACGAACGCGCCCGTGACATCTTGGTGCGCGAGCACGAAATGCTGGTTTACATGGCAGACGAACTGATGAAAAACGAAACCCTCGAAGGGGAAGACCTCGAGAAAGTTCTTGCGACCGGAAAAATTCAGGTGCGCGTAAAAATCCCTGAACTGGGCGAAGTTCCTCCGTCGAGTGAGCCCACCACTAACAGCAGCACAGAAGCACTATGATGGACCGACTCAAAATCGAAGAAGGCGTGCGCTTAATCCTTGAGGGGATTGGCGAGGACGTCCAGCGCGAAGGGCTGAAAGACACGCCGGCGCGCGTGGCTGCCCTGTACGCAGAAATCTGTGGTGGTCTTGCCGAGGACTGCGCCGAGCACTTTAAGACGACCTTTAACGAACGCCACCAAGAAATGGTCTTGCTGCGTGATATTCCGCTGTATTCTTTGTGCGAGCATCACCTGACGCCCTTTGTGGGCAAGGCGCATGTTGCCTATATTCCCGGTCACAGCGGGCGGATTTGCGGACTGTCAAAACTAGCGCGTGTTGTCGAGGTTTTTGCGCGCCGGCCGCAGGTGCAAGAACGTCTGACCTCGCAAATCGCTGAAAGCATCGTCGAGCACCTTGACCCGCTGGGAGTGATTGTTGTCATCGAAGCCGAGCACCTGTGCATGTCGATGCGTGGCGTGCGCAAGCCAGGCGCCGAAACCATTACCAGCGCGGTTCGCGGCATCTTCCGCGACGACTCAAAGACCCGCGCAGAGGCACTTGCCCTTATCCGAGCCAGCTAGATGAATCCCGCCCGTACCACTGGCCGTACCACTGGCGAAGGGGCGCCCCAGGTCCCAGCTCAAGCATCTGTTCAGTTGATGGGCGTGCTGAATCTGACGCCTGATTCTTTCAGTGATGGCGGCATGTACAACTGCCCCGAACAAGCGGCGGAGTTTGTCCATGAAATGTACGCCGCTGCTGCTGACATCATCGATGTTGGCGGTCAGTCCTCACGTCCTGGCGCAGAACCCCTCACTGCCAAAGCAGAACTCGCGCGTGTGCTGCCAACCATCAAACGCTTGCGCGCAGAACTGCCCGACCTGCATCTGTCGATTGATACCTACCACGCGCCCGTTGCTGCTGCTGCAGTCGCTGCAGGCGTGCGTACCATTAACGACATCAGTGGCTTTCGTGACAGCGACATGATTGCTGTTGCGCGCAACAGCGGTGCTGACTGTGTGCTGATGCACATGGCAGGCGAGCCACGCACCATGCAAGACGACCCTTTCTACATTGATGTTGTGCAAGAAGTCGGCGACTATCTGCTGGAAGGGGCACGTCGCCTTGAGGCAGCAGGAATTGCAGCAGAAAAGATAATACTTGACCCAGGTTTTGGCTTTGGCAAGACAAAAGAACATAACCTCGAGTTGTTTTTGCACACAGATACACTGGCACAGCGCATTCATCATGCAGGCTATCGTCTGCTAGTTGGTGTGTCGCGCAAATCTTTTATTGGCAGTGTTTTTGGTATTAAAGACCCCCTGCAGCGCGACGAGGCTTCGGCGCAGATGGCAGCTGCCCTTGCGTCCAGTGGCAGCGATATTCTGCGCGTGCATAACATAGCAGCTACCACAGGTGCACTAAGCGCACTCACAAACCAGCAGAGTACTACTGCCTATGTTGCACTGGGGTCGAACCTCGGTGCTGCCATGAGCAATGTGGCAACGGCCTTGCAGGGAATGGACCGACTCCCCCTGACGCGCATCGAGGCGATTGCTGACCCAGTCCTGAGCGAGCCTGCGTACGTGCGCGACCAGCAACCTTTTATCAACACGGTCTGTCGTTTGCAGACGCGGCTGCAGCCCTTGGCCTTGTTTGCCTATCTACAGGCGATTGAGGTCGACATGGGGCGCGAAAAGCTGCGTCCCAATGGCCCGCGCATCATCGATTTGGACCTGCTCACCTATGGGGAGTGCCGCCTTGACTTGCCGCTGCTTGTGCTGCCGCACCCACGTATGGCAGAGCGTGCTTTTGTTGTCGAACCTCTGCGTCAAATAACGGACGACTTCAGCAAGACCAGCAGCACGACCAGCAGAGGGAGTCTGTCCATAGCAGAGGCACGCGAGGGAGCTGTCATCGCACGCTTGCCCTTTGCTGCCCTCGAAAGTGAACTTGCAAAAAAGCAGGAACGCAGCTAGGCAAGATGCGCTAGACTAGAGGGCGCCCGTCACACAGTAGGTACCGCCGGGCACAAGGACCACCAGCACGAGAGAAGGACAGCCATGAGCACGCAAAAGTCAGGCAAACAAGCAGGCAGCAAACACTTTACGACACAATCTTTTGCTGCGTACAAACAGGCAAAAAAGCGCATCGTCATGTGCACTGCCTATGACTACATGCAGGCAGGCATTGTCGAGACAGCTGGTGTTGATGCGATACTGGTCGGTGACTCGCTGGGAATGACAACGCTGGGCTACGACAGCACCCTGCCGGTGACCATGGACGACATGCTGCGGGCAACGGCAGCCGTAGTAAAGGGCGCACCTGCAAGCTACGTCATTGCCGACATGCCTTTTATGAGCTACCAGCATTCTCATGATGCGGGAATGCAAAACGCTGCTGCTCTGATTGCGCAGTCAGGTGCTAATGCCGTCAAAATCGAGGGTGCTTCGGTCGAGGCAGTGCTGCTTATCGAGAGCCTGGTTGCCGCTGGCATACCCGTTGTGGGGCATCTGGGCCTGACTCCGCAGTCTATCAATGCGCTGGGCAGCTATAGCACACAGGCAAAAGAAACCAGCGACATCATTCGTCTGATGCTAGATGCGCACGCCATTATGACGGCAGGCGTCTGCGCGATTGTGCTGGAATGCGTGCCCGCAGAGGTTGCTGAAGAGCTGGCGCAGATGCACCTGCTGCCCATCATTGGTATTGGATCGGGCGTGCACTGCGACGGCGAAGTGCAGGTGTTTCACGACCTGCTGGGTTTGGGCGGCGACTTTAAGCCACGCCACGCCAAACGTTTTCTTGATGGCGCAGACATTCTGACTGACGCTGTGGGGGAGTACGTCCAGGCGGTGCGCGCGCGCACTTTTCCCACAGACGCACAGGCAACAAGCATCGACCCCAACACGGTCGAAGAAGCAACCTCGGTTTTTGTTGAACACCTGATCGAAGAAGCCGAATTCGCCGACAGCGAGCTTGAGTTTTTCCTCGATGATGCGGCTGACGGCTTTATTGATGCTTTTAATGGCGCAGGTGATGACGAGTCTGACCAATCCAGCTACTTTGGTGGGTCGCGTGCTCATCTCAACTAGGGCAGAGCTTGCTGCTACAGCCCGTGATGCGGTTGGGGGCAGCAGCGGTGATGTGTGGGTCGGTTTTGTCCCCACGATGGGGGCACTGCACGCTGGCCACGCTTCGCTTATCCAGGCAGCAGCCCAGCAGCGCGACCAACAGCAACATCGTGCCTGTCGCAAGGTCATCGTCTCGATTTTTGTTAATCCTGCCCAGTTTGCCCCCAGCGAAGATTTTGACTGCTATCCGCGCGACCTTGCTGCAGATTATGCGCTTGCTGTAGAAAACGGTGCCGACTACATTTTTGCACCGGATGTGCGTGAAATCTATCCTCATTATCCCCAGTTGCTGTTGCCTGACCAGCAGCAGCTGCGCCCGAGCCTCGTGGCACGCCGCTGGGAAGGACAGGCTCGTCCGGGGCATTTTGAGGGAGTGGTGACGGTGGTCAAAAGGCTGTTTGACCTGGTCAAGCCTGACCACGCCTACTTTGGCGAGAAAGACTTCCAGCAGCTGCGTGTCATCGAAGATATGACTGCTCAGTTGCAGCTGCCAACAAAAATAGTACGCTGCCACACGGTAAGAGACGCAACAGGTCTTGCGCTGTCAAGCAGAAACCGCCATCTAAGTGCAGCAGAGAAAAACGCTGCCACCAGCATCCCCCGCGCCCTGCACGCCGTAGGTGATGCCGTACGCGCTGCAACAGAAACGCTGGCGGTCGCACCTTTGCTGCAAGCAGCACGCATGCTGCTTGATGACAGCATCAGCGTTGATTATCTGGCGATAGTAGACCAGCACAGCCTCGAACCACTGACGCAGCTTACCGTGACAAATGACGCAGCGACCGAGGCAGCAATTGACCCAAAAACGGGGGCACGCATCATGTTTGCGGGACAGCTTGGGAGTGTTCGTTTGCTGGACAATCTCCCTCTGTAACGGCTCCCTTTAGTAGCCTTCTCTAGGCTCCCTCGAGTATTTTTTCAGTACTACTTTTCTGGCTGTCAGCTGCCAGCAGAAGGGCGGCGGCGGTGAATGCGCAGACGCTGCTGCTGTTGCTGTTGGGCAGGCTGTGGTCCCATGCGGCGAATGCGATCGAGGTCGGGTGTTGGTGGAATGGGCAAATAGACGGTAAAGCAGCAGCCAAAGGCGGGGCTGGGTGCGCTGCTGCGCAGGTCGGGTATGCGGACTTCGTCGGCACCAAAACGTACCTGGACAGCTCCGCCGTGTGATTTGACAATTGCCTGAACAATAGAAAGTCCCAGTCCGCTGCCGCCTGTTTTGCGGTCGCGGCTGTACTGCTGTCTGCTAAAGCGGTCAAAGATACGTGCACGCTTGCTTGCGGGGATGCCGGGCCCGTCATCAAGGACGGACAGATAGGCAAATTGCTCGACGTCGGCG
>WREJ01000081.1 GCA_009779395.1 Coriobacteriia bacterium | reverse complement strand
TCTAAGTTCACCTTGCTAATCGCAGCGATTTTTCTACTGATGGTACCCATCCTTGCTGTTGCAAACTCTGCTGCCTTGCAATCTATCCTGCAACCCGTTCAAGCTGCTTTTCAGCCAGTTATAACATCAGCAGATGACGGCTTTGTACCTAACGAAGCACCAGCTGTGGTTTCTGGGGGTATCTCACCCTTCAGTTCTGCAGGTATCATGCCAGAAGCAACGACTTTCGCTGCAGGAGGTGCTCACTCCCTTGCCATCAGAGCAGATGGTACGCTCTGGTCATGGGGAGGTAACACCTTTGGCGCAACAGGACTGGGCACTGATTTCGACGAGCAACTCATACCTGCGCAGGTAGGTAGTGATGCCGACTGGGTATCGGTGACTGCAGGCGATTTTCACTCTCTTGCTATAAAGTCAGATGGCACGCTCTGGGCATGGGGAGACAACGACTGGGGCGCAGCAGGACTGGGTGATACAGTAAATGCTCAATTGGTGCCTGCACAGGTAGGCAGTGATACTGACTGGGTGTTGGTGTCTACAGGTAACACGACCTCTCATGCCATCAAAGCAGATGGCACGCTCTGGTCATGGGGAGAGGCCAGGTCGGGCAGAGCAGGAATCGATACTACTGAAATAGTTCAGTATGTACCTGTCCAGGTAGGCAGTGATACTGACTGGGCAGCAGTGTCTGCAGGAGGTAATCACTCTATTGCCCTCAAAACAGACGGTACCCTCTGGTCATGGGGAAATAATCAATTTGGCGCAACAGGAATAGTAGGCTTACCAATAGGAACTTCTCTTGATGCCGCTCAATGGACACCTGCGCAAGTAAGCAGTGATACTAACTGGGCGTCTGTCTCTGCAGGGTGGCAACACTCCCTTGCCCTCAAATCAGATGGTACGCTCTGGTCATGGGGATGGAACTCAGGTGGCAGAACAGGACTGGGCACTTACACAGGCAATCAACTAACACCTGCACAGGTAGGTACTGCCACTAACTGGAGGCAGGTGTCTGCATCAAATGCCGCTGCCCTTGCTCTTGCAGCAGACGGTACAATCTGGTCATGGGGATGGAACGAATTTGGCGTAACAGGACTGGGCGCTGGTATGGGCAACACCATTGTGCCGACGCAGGTAGGTACCGCTACTGATTGGGTAGAGGTGTCTTCTGCGCAGTATTGCCATTTTCTGGGCATGAAAACAAATGGCAATCTGTGGGGGTGGGGCGGAAATTGGGTTGGTCAAGTAGGTTTGGGCAACATGATTGATCGTCTTACTCCTGCCCTTATCTGGGAACCACTTTTTACAGAAAGCATTACGCCGCAGGGTAGTGGTGTAGCAATCACGACAGAAAGCATGGTTATTACCTTTAGCCATGCCGTAAATAGAGCAACAGCTATTGTAGTGCTCAACGGCACGCTACTCGATCTAACAACGGCAACATGGACCGAAGGTGACACGGTACTGACGATTCCTCTCGCAGGTCTTTTAGACTACGCCACTAGGTATGAAGTAGAAGGAGAATTTGAAGCAGCAAATCCAGGAAATGTTCTTCCTATGGCAGAACCGCTGCTTCACCAATTTGTCACAGAACCAAGAGATCTCGACCTGGCAATCACCAAAAACCTGCTGATGCCAGAAGGTACTGTTGCACCTGATACAAACTTTATCTTTAACATCGATGCGTACAGTTTAAACGGAGAAACTGCAACAGCAAGTCTTGCATATATGCCAACTTTAAGCGTAGACCCTGTTGCTTTTAGCAGCACAGATATGGGAACAGTAGATGGTGACACAATAACTATCACACGCATTTCTGATTTCTTGTTAGGAAATGACCTGCCCTTCCCCTTTGCAGGTGTGTATGTCTATCGCATTAGCGAGGCAGATGACACATTTACCAATACTGACACAGAAACAATGACTTTCGACCCGACGGTGTACCAAATTACCTTCCAGGTAGAAAACTTGCCCTCACCTTCCCCTGCAAACTCCCTTTTTGTTAGAGCAATATTCTTGCAACTGGTAGTAGATGGTGTTCCAGGACCTAAAATTGACATCACTGATAATCTAGAAGACGCTCTGACATTCACCAACATCTTTATCAGAGATCACGACAACGATGATCCGCTTGACCCAAGTGTTGCAGCAGGACTTCGCATTTCTAAAGAAGTCGCAGGAGTTATGGCAAACCAGATGCGACTGTTTGACTTTGAGCTGAGTGTGCAAGTACCCTCGCTACTTACGACACTTACCGGATACCGAGCATATGTAGTAGAGACTATTGCTGGTGTACCTACTGTTGTTACAACAGCAGACAACGGAACTATTGCCGGAACAAGTGACAGTGGTGCCTATCTGTTCTTTAGCAGTACTGCAACACAAACAGTGAGCCTGCGTCATGGTCAGACACTCGTCTTTGCCGGAACTCATGTAGGAACCAGATACAGCGTCACAGAACAAGCTGCAGCCAACTACACACCTTCTGTTGCCGTAGCTACTAACGGTCTACCCGTTGTTGTAGCACCAGCAGATATGCCAAACACCGCACTAACAGTTCCTGTACAAATACTGGGAGAAGCTGCAAACAGAGCAGCATTTACCAACACACATTCTGCAACCATTGAAGCAGGACTAGATGTGGGTAACTTTGGTTCCGCCTTGTTGTTGATGACGATTGTGGGGTTAATCGTGATGGTTACGGCAACCAGACGCGGACGCAGAGATGTGCAATTGCAGGTTTTGACGCACTAGCACACACCTTGTGCAGAGACCCCAGATCGAGTCTGGGGTGACGGGGTTAAGAATCAACAAGGAGGGGGCGCGCTACTGACAAACAGGAGCGCGCCCCCTCACTCCACAGGGACAATCCAGTAGTTGACGCAGAGATTAGACGTCTGGTGTGCCCTAGGCGTCTACCTCGCGCTATAATATCTACTGTGTGCACTGACAACCCACATGAAAAGAGGCGCGGGCATGAATTATCCAGAGTATCGACCACGTCGTTTGCGCGCGAATGCGTCCATCCGCGCCTTGGTGCGCGAGAATGTGGTGACGACTGATGATCTCATCTATCCGCTTTTTGTAAAGCCAGGCAGTGGTGTTCGTGATGAAGTTGCCTCGATGCCTGGTGTTTTCCAGCTGAGTCTGGACCAGCTAGACGCAGAAATTGCCGAACTAAAGCGTCTGGGTATTCTGGCAGCCATCCTCTTTGGTTTGCCTGCCGAAAAAGATACTTTGGGCAGTGAGGGTTACGCAGATAACGGCATTGTACAAGAAGCAATTCGCAGCATTAAAGCCGCCCATCCCGATTTTTATGTCATCACCGATGTCTGTCTGTGTGAGTACACCGACCACGGGCATTGTGGTCTGCCCGATGCCAGTGGTTACGTGCAAAATGACCCGACGCTTGATCTGCTGGCGCGCGTCGCGCTTTCCCATGCGCGTGCTGGTGCCGACATGGTCGCGCCCTCTGACATGATGGACGGTCGCGTTGGGGTGATTCGTGCAGCACTGGACGCTGCAGGCCTTGAGAACACGCCCATTATGGCCTACAGCGCAAAGTACGCAAGCGGCTATTACGGACCTTTTCGTGACGCGGCAGACTCGGCACCTAGTTTTGGAGACCGTGCCCAGTACCAGATGGACAGCGCTAACGCAAGCGAAGCTCTGCGCGAAACAGCACTTGATATCAGCGAGGGGGCAGACATCGTCATGGTCAAGCCTGCGCTGGCATATCTGGACGTGCTCCGCCTGATAAAAGACGAATTTGGCTATCCGACCTGCGCGTATAATGTGAGCGGCGAATATGCCATGGTCAAAGCTGCGGCTGCCAAGGGCTGGATTGACGAAAAACGTGTTGTGCTTGAAACGATGCACAGCTTTAAGCGAGCCGGAGCAGACCTGATAATCACCTACCACGCCAAAGATGTCGCGGCGTGGTTAGCTGCCTAAGTTAAGCGCCGTAGAAGGGGAGTACGTCCAGGATGCCACACATGCATACAGGCAGTTGCCGCCAACAACGCGGGGGAGCACGCAGCATTGGCTTTGCGCCGGGTGGCGGCCCGTCGGCTGTTTCTTATGAGCAGCGCACAAACGTCAAGGCTCCACGGATTATTGCCTGGGAGATTACGCGTTCTTGCAACCTGAATTGTGTGCATTGCCGCGCCGCTGCGCGCTACGGACCCTACGAGGGCGAACTGAGCCTTGACCAGATTAAAGCGGTCATCGATGACATCGTGACCATCACCAATCCCATCATCATTTTGACGGGCGGTGAGCCGCTGCTGCGTGCAGATATCTGGGACATCATCGATTATGCGCACGCGGCAGGTGCCATGCCCGTTGTTGGTACTAATGCGACCCTTATTACGGCAGAGATTGCCCAAAAACTAGCACAGCACAAGATTCCGCGCATTTCGGTGTCCCTTGACTTTCCCACGGCGGCAGAACACGATGATTTTCGGGTCATGCCGGGCTCTTTCGAGGCAGCTGTGGAGGGCATCAAGCATGCCAAAGCAGCTGGCGTTGGGGTGCAAATCAACACGACGGTCACCAAGCACAACGCTGACCGCCTCGAACAAATCCATCAGCTGGCAGAAGACTTGCAGGTTGATGCCTTCCACATTTTTATGCTGGTGCCAACGGGGCGTGCTGCAGATCTTGCCGACCAAGAACTAACGCCACAACGCTACGAAGAGGTGCTGACCTGGGCGTACCACCGTCAAAAGACCAGCCCGCTGCACTTTAAGCCAACCGATGCACCCCATTACTACCGCATTATTCGCCAGCTTGCCGCACAAGAGGGACGCGAGGTTACCGTTGAGGAGTATGGCCTTGATGCCATGACACGTGGCTGTTTGGGTGGCATCACCTTTTGCTTTATTAGTCACGTGGGAGACATACAACCCTGCGGTTACTTTGACCGGCAACTGGGGAATGTTACAAGCGAGTCCTTTAGTGATATATGGACAAACTCCGCTGTCCTAGGCGACTTGCGCGACTACGACAAACTGAAGGGCAAATGTGGTGCCTGCGAATTCCGGGGCGTCTGTGGTGGCTGCCGTGCACGTGCGCTCGAGGCTACGGGCGGCGACTACCTAGCAGAAGAACCCTACTGTTCTTATGTTCCTTTGGGTTTTACAGCAAAAGGCGGTGAAAGCTGATGGCACTTCATGCAGTGATTTTGGCTGGTGGTAGTGGTACGCGCTTTTGGCCGCTGTCGCGCGAACTTGCCCCCAAGCAAATGCTGAACGTTTTTGGCACAGACTCGCTGGTGATAGACGCGCTTGACCGCGCACAGCAAGTTCTTGGTGCAGATGGTGACATTCATGTGGTCGTGGGTGCTATTCTGCTTGACGAGCTGCGCAATCATCTGCTGTCACATGACAGATGGGGAGACCGTGACCTGCACTATATTATCGAGCCAGCACCGCGTAATACGGCACCGGCACTTGCCCTGGCTGCTGCCGTTGTGCTGGCGCGTGACCCCGAGGCTGTTGTTATCATGCTGCCCTCTGACCACCTGACGCAAAGCGGCGAGCAGTGGGTCACGACCATGCAGGCAGCGATAGCAGCTGCAGCAGATGGTAGCTTGGTTACTATTGGACTGCGTCCAACCCACCCCGAGACAGGATTTGGCTACATACAGGCAGATGCTGCTGCGATTGTCACAGATGTTGCTGCCTATCCCGTAAAGCGCTTTGTCG
>WREJ01000080.1 GCA_009779395.1 Coriobacteriia bacterium | reverse complement strand
GGGGTGGCGCAAGCGCAGCGCGGGCGGATTGCTACTACTGCTACTGCTGCTGGTGCTACTGCTACCACGTGATGTGCGCGAGGCGCGCAATGGACGTACTTCCTCGCTTGACCTGCGGCGTGCTGTTTCTGCGTCTTTATTTCGCATAGCCGCTACCCCACACAGAGGGACTGCTTGCCTGCCGCACGCAGCTCTTTTTCGCGCATGAACTCGGGGCCAACAGCCGTTACGTCACCCGCCCCCATGGTAATCAGCAGGTCGCCGGGACGCAGCGCACGGCACAGATAGTCGGGCAGGATTTGCTTGCGCGGCAGCCACACAATTTGTGTGCTGGCGTCATGTTCGAGCACCGAATTAACCACCGTGCGTCCCGAGATGCCCGGAATCGGTGCTTCGCCGCTGCTAAAAACATCGGTGAGTATGACCAGGTCAGCATGGTCGAAAGCCGTACCAAACTCACGGGCAAATGCCTGCGTTCTGGTGTAGCGATGCGGCTGAAAGACAACAACAATGCGGCGATAACCCAGATCACGCGCACCAGCAAGTGTTGCGGTGATTTCTGTGGGGTGGTGTCCGTAGTCGTCCACAATGCTGATGTCATCTATCTGACCCACAAACTCGAAACGGCGGCGAACACCCTGAAAGTTGCCAAGAGCAGAGGCAGTTAATTCTGGACAGGCTCCCAAGGTGACGGCAGCGGCAAAAACAGCGGTGGCATTTGCTGCCATGTGCTCGCCGGGCAGCGTGATAGATGCAGGGTAGTGCTTGCCCTGGTAGTGAATCAGAAAGTTCGAGCCAGGTCTGTCACATAAAGGCTGCACATCACTGTAGCGAACAGTGCTGTCTGCTGCCCGTCCGTAGCTGAGTATTTGCTTGCCCGAGGCATGCGCAAGCTGCATCAGACTGTCATCATCAGCGCAAACTATCAAAGTTCCTTCGTCTTTTAGACGCTGGACAAACTCTACAAAAGCCTTTTCGAGGTCTGCATAAGTCGCATAATGTTCGGCGTGTTCTGCTTCGAGGTTCGTGATGATGGCGATGGCGGGGCGCAGCCACACAAAAGAGCCGTCACTTTCGTCAGCTTCGATGACAAAAAGCTCGCCGCTTCCCTGACGTGCGTTGGCAGAAAAGGCTTCGACTTCTCCACCAATGCAAAATCCCGGGTCAAAGTTTAGATTGTCAAGCGCGTTTGCGAGCATCGAGCTAGTCGAGGTTTTGCCATGGGTACCAGCCACCGCAAGCGTGGTGGCATCTTTGGTCAGTTCAGCAAGCATCTGAGCGCGCTGCCAAATGGGCAGTTTGCGCTGACGCGCCTCTTTCAGTTCGGGATTTGCCTCGGGAATTGCCGTCGAGACAACAACGATTTCAGGATTTCCCAGCTGCTTTGCGTCGTGTCCAATACAGACGTCCATGCCATTTCGCTGCAATTCACGCGTGTAGCGGCTTTCTTTTAGGTCAGATCCCGTCACGCTGACGCCACGTTGCAGCAAAACCAGTGCCAGAGCACTCATCCCTGCACCGCCGACCCCTATAAAATGCGCATATACTGCCATGGTACTATTCTAGCGGTTTTGCTTGTGCCATGACCTTATCAGCAAGTTTTGCGGCAGCGTCTGGCTTGCCCAGCGTAGCAGCCTGCTGTGCCATAGTGCCGCGCAAGGCGTCATCTGCAAGCAATTCCACCACAGTATCAGCAAAAAGCGGCAGCTGCAGCTGGTCGTTTTTAACAAGGCGTGCACCACCTAATGCCAGCAATGCTTTTGCGTTTAAAGTCTGGTGGTCGTCAGTCGCAAAAGGATAGGGTACCAACACCGAAGGCTTGCCCAAAGCAGTCAGTTCTGCGATTGAGGTCGCACCAGCACGCGCCACCACCAGGTCAGAAGCTGCCAGCACGTCTCCCATGTCATCAATATAGTCAAGCGCGTGGTAGCGCGATAGCAGGTCAGACTCTGCCAGACGGCGTGCAAGATCCTCACGCACACGGTCATACTCCAGCGGACCTGTGCTGTGCACAATGTGCAGATTAGGCTGCAGCGTCAGCAGCGTTTCTGCTGCAGCAACAATCGCCTGGTTAATGGCACGCGCACCACGACTGCCGCCAAAAACCAGAAGCACTTTCGCATCTGCTGCTATACCCAGTGCCGCACGCCCGCGCGCCGCGTCCCCTGCAAGAATACAGCTACGCACGGGATTGCCAATGAACTCGCTGTCGGCTGTTGGGTGGCGGAGTTTGTCCACCCTCGGCAGACCTGCCGTTGTTGGATAGGTCAGCGCAATCAGACTAGCGCGGCGTGCCAAAAAACGATTCGTCATGCCCATGTGCGCATTTTGCTCGTGAATAATCAGGGGAATACCACTGAGGGACGCCGCAAGTCCTGCAGGAATGCTGACATAGCCACCAAAGCAGACAGCAGCACAGGGTGTGCCAACAGACGTCCACTGCTGCAATACGCTGCGCGCCTGACCCAGACCCCGCAGCAGCTTTGCCGAGGACGTCGCTAGTGTCAGTGGACGGGCGCGGTCAAATCCTGCTGCAGAAATGGACACAAACTCTAGACCCGCTGCCGCTGCAAGCTGTGCCTCGGGGCCTGACGGCGTGCCCACATACAGCAGATCACAACCGCGGTCGCGTAGCTGGTCGGCGAGTGCCAGAGCCGGATAAATGTGCCCCGCTGTTCCACCGCCACTCAATATCATCTTCATCGTCATCTACCTCGTCCTGTGTCGACCGCGCACGTGCCCTTCTGCGCGCCGTACGCTGACGTCGCGCCTTTTTGTCATGCTGCTTATCCTGCCCATCTGCTGCAGAGGTTGCCGAGGGAGTGCGTCCACTGCTGCCACCCGTAGCTGCAGCAGCCGTTTTGGGTGTCACACAGCCAAAGCGTGCGACCGAAAACAGCAGTCCTACCAAAATGAAGGTGCTGATCATCGACGAACCACCCAGCGTAACAAAAGGCAGAGGTTTGCCCGTCACCGGCCCCAGGCTGACCACAGCAAAAATGTTGAGCAGCGCCTGAAAAACAATCAGCACGGTCGCGCCACCGGCGATGGTCTGCCCCAGCCGATCCTTTGCGCGCGAAGCAATGCTCAGACCTCCGTAGAGGATCAGCGCAAAGGCTGCTAAAATCAAACTGACGCCAATCAAGCCCAGCTCTTCGCCAACAACGGCAATGATAAAGTCATTTTGCGCCTCGGGCAGATAGGCAAATTTCTGCCGCGACAGCCCCGGCCCCAGACCCGTGATGCCCCCCGAGCCCAAAGCAAGCTCTGCTTGATAAGTTTGATGCGGAGTAACTCCTTCGATCCATTTGCCCATAAAGTCAGTCAGGCGTGTTGACGCATAGCCGCCCTGAGCAAAGGTGCGAATAGTGTAAATGGTCGCAAGGATTGCTCCGCCAATGACAACACGCAGCCAGGGCCAACCTGCCAGCACATAGGCGACAAACAGACCAACGCAGATAATCATCGTCGTGCCCACGTCAGGCGAGAACAAAATCGCTGCCAAACAACCCAAAACCAGCGCGGCGGGCAGTGCCCAATCACGCTGCCAAAAGGGCAGGTCTGCCTGCAGAGCTGCGCGACTGCTACCTGCTTCTTCCTCGTCTTTTACCCGCGAGCAGTAGTAGGCAAGCAGCACCAGCAGGATGGGCTTTGCGAACTCGGAGGGCTGCACCGCAAAAAGCCCAAAGTTAAACCAGCGCACCGAACCCAGCACAGGTTGCCCAAAGAACAGCAGAAAGAGCAGTGCCGCCAAAAGAACTGCTGCCGCTGGCGTCGCAAAGGGTGCGATTTTTCGGTAGTCGATGCGCGAAATCACAAAAGCAGCCGCCACACCCAGCAGCACAAAAACCATCTGGCGAAAGCCGCTGGCATAGGCAGAGTTAAACAGACCAACAACAAAGTCAACCACGGGGCTACTGTCTGCTGCAAGCTCGCCGGGGTCGGTGATTTCTGGCGGCAGCTCTGCGATGGCGGTTTGCTCGATGCTGTCTTGTTGGGCAGCAAGGTTTTCGCGGTGCACCTGACGAATAACCGCCTCGTTACTCGAAGCAGAAAATGCCATAATCAGGCTGATAGCCACCAAGATGCAGATGGCGATTAAAATGCCATAGCGTGCTGCCGGACTGCCTGCCCGCAGGGGTGGCTGTTTGGCTTGTTTTGCTGTCTGTAGCTTGCGTATTGTGCGTGCCGCTGACTTTTGCGCTGGCTTTTTTGCAGGCTTTGCTGCTGTCGCCGCTTTGTGCGCGGATTTTTTCTTGGCTGAGGCTGCCATTTACGCTACCCCTCTTGTGTTGCGTGCAGCTGGGGGACGCTGGACGGACTCTGCCAGTGTAGTGACCATCTGGGTAAAAGCTGCACCGCGCGCGGCGTAATCGTCGAATTCGTCATAGGAAGCATTCGCCGGCGAGAGCATGACCACCTGACCAGCAGTGGCGTGCCTGATGGCATAGTCGACAGCCTCAGACAGGGTGTCGCAGCAGTGGATGGCAGCAGGATGTTCATCCGCACCTGCAGGCGCAAGCGCGTCAAAAGCAGCCTTGAGCTCTGTCCGCGCCTGTCCAAAGCAAATAATCAGCCGTGCGCGTGCGCGGGAAGCCTGCGCCAGGTCATGAAAGTCGGCCCCCTTGTTGCTGCCGCCCAGCAGCAAAATCATGTCACGCCCCAGATAGGCAGTCAATGCCTGCATGCTGGCACCAGGATTGGTCGCCTTTGAATCGTTGACGTACAAGACATCGCCATAGCTGCCCACCTCTTGCATGCGGTGCGGACTTGCGCGAAAACTGCGCAGGACATCTGCGATGGTCTGCTCACTTATAGCGAGAGAGCGTCCAATTTCTGTCGCAAAGCAGGCGTTAATCAGGTTGTGCGTGCCCGTCAGAGCAAGCTCTGTTGCAGCAAGGGGCAGCTGCAAGCTATCTGTCGTCACCCGCAGTATGGTCGCACCACGGCTTGCTGCCGCATCAATCGCTGCGATAATGAGGGGACGTGCCGCTGGGTGCAGCTGGTCGTTTTCTGGCACTATCACTAAATCTCCTGCAGCTGACTGGGCAAAAATCTTGCACTTGTCAGCGGCGTAGCTAGCAATATCGCTATGCCAGTCCAGATGGTCAGAGCTGAGGTTAAGTAAAGCCGCCACCTGCGGCCTGAAATACGCGAGGCGTGCCGCCTGAAAAGAGCTGACTTCGGCAACAAAAATGTCACGGGGATGTGCGCTGTCCAAAACAGCAAGGGCTGGTAGCCCAATGTTGCCAACGCTAAAGACCTGCTGGTCGTCAATTCCTGCTGCAAGTATGCTTTGTGCTAACTCGACAGTTGTTGTTTTGCCGTTGGTGCCCGTCACCGCAATCCAGGTACCTGCTGCATCTGACAGGCGGTAAGCAAGTTCTGTCTCTGACAGTACTTCTTTCGAGGCCTGGTGGGCACTTTGGGCAAGGGCAGTATGCGGAGCAAGTCCTGGGGTGATAACACAAAGGTCGTAGCGGGTTTGGTCAGACTCCCCCACCGTACTTGCGCCAAAATGTGTGCTGATTTCTACATCATTGCCGCTTGCACGGCTTTCTTCTTTCAGCTGTGCAGCAAAAGCTTCCAGTGTTTTTGTCTGCGCCGAATCGACCAGGGTCAGCGATTGCATAGCAAGGGTGTGTGCGTGGTTTAGCAGATAGCGCGCCGTTGCCTGACCGCTGCGACCGATGCCAACGACCAGAACGTTTGTCGCCGCCACAGGAATACGCGGTATGTGCGAATCTGCCCTC
>WREJ01000079.1 GCA_009779395.1 Coriobacteriia bacterium | reverse complement strand
GATAAAGCCAGGACATGCGACCTCGACAGCTTCGATGTCGGGGTGGTCGCGCAGATGAGAAACAATAATGTCAGCAATAGCACGAGGAGTCATATCCGTCGCAGCGGACGTGCGCAGCGCAAGCGCTGTTGCCCAGTCACCATGTGCGGGGTCACGCGGACGCTCTAGTTCGACGGCAGGTACCTGATCAAGTGGCAGCTCGCCACTTTTGATGGCTTGTGCAACCGCGTCTTCTACAATCGTGCTTACTACGCTGTTTCCTGTGGCTTTCACAAAGGGTTCCTCTTTCTATTGCAACAGACTAAAGGGTCATGGACAGGCGGGTGTCTTGCCCACCAAAGGCGGTCAAGTGCGGTCTTGCTTGGTTTGCAGCAGCGTACGTACCATCATAACCATACCACTGCAGGCAAGGATGAGGGCAAAAGCGATGGCAAAAAATATCAGGCGAATGTGCAGCTCGCCAGAATTGAGGACGGGGTTGTCGGGGTGCAGCGTCTCGCCAAAGGTGCGGACAATGACCAGCATAATCAGCGTGCCGTAGCCGTACAGACCATCGAAAAATGCCAGCTTGCGCCACTTGTCAAAGATAAGCGGCAGCAGCAGTATCGCAATACCGAGCAACGAGACCGACATTTGCAGACGAATACGTGGCTCGATCATCAGCCAGGTGATAGCCGGCTGCGTTGTTGCCGTAAAATCCCAGGTGAAACTTGCCGCGACCAGCCCCAGCACAAAGTTAGCAAACCACAGCCCAATCGCGGTAAAACGCAGAGCCTTTGACCAGTCGTACAGACGCACATTGTGAGTCAGCAGCGCCGCAAAGCCCACCGTTCCCAGAACAAAAAACACGACCATGTTTGCCCAGGTAAAGGCACCGTGAAAGACGGGGAGTCTGACCAGCGTCCCAAGGCCTACAACCGGCGGAAACATACTAAGCAAGACCAAGGCTGCCACCAAACCCAGCAGCGTCAGTACTGCTGGCCACAACCACTGTCTGTCAGTCTGACCTTTGTGCTTTTTGTGCTCTGTCACCCTGTTCTCCTTAACTTTGTTAGCTAGCGGGGCGCACCAATACGTGGCTGCCAGTCGTAGCGTCTTACAGCAACCAAATCGCGTCTGTTTGCCAGCCGTGCCAGACTGACAACATCACCTGCGCGCGGTGCGTGAATAAAATAGCCACCACCCACATAAATGCCCACATGATGAATAGGTGTCCCAAAAAACACCACGTCATTGGGTTCGATGATTCCTGTAATGCGGCGACCGAACAGCACCTGACTGCCCGAATGATGCGGCAAATCGACCCCATGTTGTGCAAAGACAAAGCGTACCAGACCTGAACAGTCAAAGCCCCTGCGCGAGGCACCGCCCCACAGATAGGGAATGCCACGCAAAGCCATCGCTGATTCAACCGGCGAGCCCGGTACTATGACAATGTCATGGTGATTGCCGCTGATAATGCGCCATGCTAGGTCAGACTCCGCCTGATTATCACGCAATTGCGCTGCCTCGTACAGCTGCGTCAGTGCAACATTTTGCTCACGCAGCTCGAGAGCACGGTCCTCGTTGCGACTGGTAATCTCGATCATGCGAGCACGCATTTCAAACTCGAGACTTGCTGCCTCGTCAGCGTCTTGTTCCATGTGCTGCACAATTGTCTCGAGGCGCGAACGCTGGTTGCGAATGCGCGCGATAAGGTCTGCGTCGGTATTGGTCATCTGCTGAATTATCTGCAGGCGCGCCAGCAAATCCGCCAAAGACTGCGCCCCAAACAGCAATGCCAGCAGCTGGTCCTGCCCGCCCGTATAGATTTCAACCGCTCGCTCGCCCAGACGTTCTGCCTGCAAAACGTAGGCCTGCTCTAACAGCAAAAGGTCCTGCCGAGAAACCTCGATGGTACCCCGAACATAGTCCAGTCGCATCCGAGCAGCATTGTGTTCTTCGACAGCAATCTCAGTCTCGCGGTCAAGCGCGTCCAGCTGCACAAACAGCCGCTGTAAATCTGCACGCTGCGCCGGCGTTGCCCGCTCCAACAAATCACGCGCCTCATCACTTTCTGCCTGTGAAGGGCCATCGAGAGGACGCTGCACATCGGGCGCGATATCGGTCGTAATGCCTGTTCGCGGAGGAGTCTGTCCATCACCCGGCACAGCATACAGCGGCAGAACACTCGTCGCCAGAAAAACACCCACTAGGGCAACGCAGATTAAACTACGAGCAGCACTTCTATGAGAAGCAGTCGATTTCATGCAGCAATTTTAACAGAGAGAGGACACAGCAGCAGCGCGCGCCTCTTGTTACCCCAGACTTGATCTGGGGTCTCTGCACAAGGTGTGTGCTAGTGCGTCAGCACCTGCAGTTCAATCTCGTGTTTGCTACGTCTCGTGGCACTAACTATTACTATCAATCCCACAACTGCCATCAGCAGTAGTGTCATACCAAACCTACCAATATCGAGACCTGTTGGTGGTACAAAGAAGTCTGTATTGGTAAAGTCTGCCGTATTAGCAGCTTCACCTAATGTTTGCTCACCTGTCGAAAGTGATACGTTCGGTGTACGTTCTGGTGGGTTAATGACTGAAGTATCGATAACACCATCAGCACGCACCACAACATGAGGTGTGTAGTCAGATACAGCAAGCTCTACTGCGGTGTATCTAGTTCCGACATGAGTATCAAGAAACACGAGTGTCTGATTATGTGTCAAGCTCACGGTTCTTGTTACTTCGTCAGTGAATTCGATGACAGAACCGATTGCAGTATTTGTCAGTGTATCGATAATCTGTGCTCTATAGATGATAGGTGGTGTTTCCGTTGTTGCAAGAGATGGCGAGCTTAGTCTAATATCAAAGTCAAAGGCTCTGCTGAGATCTGGCATAATTCCTGTTGTTGTCTTTGATATTCTTAGTCCACCTGTTGCCAGTGGGTCTGTTGGGTCAATTTCTACATTTCTGACAAAAGTGTTGGTAAAGGTCAGAGCCGTGTAGAGATCTTCAATTTTGCTACCCAAAGTGTCACCTGCAAGAACTTCTTGAACAATGATTGCAGAGACAAGGTTTTCGCCACTTTCTGAATCAGGGAGTACTATGAAAGTTACCTGATAGACTGTTGGATCAAAAGTCATTGTTTCTGTTGTGGTGTTGCTAAAGGTGTCAGACAGTTCACTAATGCGATAGGTGAAAAGACCAGGGGACGGGAATGTTACTTTATCTTCTATCAGCAGTTCAGAGACCTTTGTCACTGTTCGTACGTCTCCTGTTACTGTTGCGACATCAGAAGATGAGAAAGTGAGATTAGGAACTGCAATTGTTGGCAGTACATCTGCCTGATCGGTGTCATTGTTAAAGCTATGAGCTGTTATCTCAAAAGCAAATTCTGTTGTAGGTGTTATGGTGCCTACCGGCATTTGCAGGTGTTTAGTGATGGCAAGATCAGTTGGGGCTGCTGGTGGTGGTGTGACCGTTCCTGAGGTAAAGGTCCAGATATGGGGGGTCATAGCTTCACCGTCTGCCAGACAGACAAAGCCTGCAACCGTTACTTCATGGAGCGTATCTGATGCAAACAGTACTAGAGGTACGGTCAGTACAGAGTTATTGCCCCTGTCTCCACCGGGGTCTGAGGCAGTAGACGCACGCCAGATGCCACGAGACAGATGTACTGTTGCACCATTATCTAGGGAGACAGTACCCATTACTGCTGGATTCATTTCTTTGTCAAAGAATATGGTCAGATGCGTAGTTGCTTCTGTAATGTCTGTAGCATCTGCGTCTGGTATAGTTGCGATGACTGTTGCTTTTGGTGGTTCAGGTTCAATACCTATTTCAAAGCCGCTGCCAATGAGGGTAGGGATCAGACGTTCAGTATCAGTACCACTGTCACCAAGACCGAGCTGACCATTCTCATTAATGCCCCATCCCCATAAATCGCCATCTGTTCTCATGCCAAGGGAATGAAAGCCAGTAATAGAAGCAGCAGCTAATAGCCAGTCAGTGGCAGTACCTACCTGTGTCGGAGTTGTTTGTTTGTCTGCATCAGTACCCAATCCTGTTTTGCCAAAACTGTTGAGTCCCCATGCCCAGAGCGTACCATCTGATCTGACAGCAAGGGAGTGCCAAATTCCTGCAGACACCTGTGTCCAATTAGTGGCAGTACCTACTTGTGCAAATGTTAGTTGATTGCCTGTGTCAGTGCCCAGTCCTGTTTGGCCACTTCCGTTAAATCCACATGCCCAGAGCGTGCCATCTGATCTGATAGCAAGGGAGTGTTCCATTCCTGCAGACACAGCTGTCCAGTTAGTAGCCGTACCTACCTGTACCGGTGTTGTTTGACTGCCTGTTATCGTACCTAGTCCTGTTTTGCCACTTCCGTTAAATCCCCATGCCCAGAGCGTGCCATCTGATTGCAGTGCAAGGGAGTGAGTACATCCTGCAGAAAAAGTTGTCCAGTTAGTGGCAGTACCAACTTGAGCCGGTGTTGTTTGATCGCCTGTTATTGTACTCAGTCCTGTTCTGCCATTTGCGTTCCATCCCCATGCCCAGAGCGTACCGTCTGACCTGATAGCAAGGGAATGGCGCTCTCCTGCAGATACAGCTGTCCAGTTAGTAGCAGTACCAACTTGAGCCGGTGTTGTTTGATCGCCTGTTGTAGCCCCGAGTCCTGTTCTGCCATTTGCGTTAGCTCCCCATGCCCAGAGCGTGCCATCTGATCTGATAGCAAGAGAGTGTTGCCATCCTGTAGACACAGCTGTCCAGTTAGTGGCAGTACCTACCTGTGCTGGTGTTGTTTGATCGCCTGTTGTTGCACCGAATCCTGTTCTGCCATTTCCGTTAGCTCCCCATGCCCAGAGCGTGCCATCGCTCTTGATAGCAAGGGAGTGATCAGCTCCTGCGGAAAAAGTTGTTGCTTCTGGTCGAATGCCCAAACTTGAAAGCGGTGCAATGCCACCTGTAACTACAACTGGTGCTTCATTGGGTGCAAAGGCATCGTTTGCTGGTGAAAACATACTCTGCACCTGCGTAAGTACAGGATTAAACAGCGATTGAATCGCCGCAGAATTCGCTGCCGCCATAAAGGGTAGTGCCAGAAGAAAAATTGCTGCCAGCAGCAAAATTAGCTTGCGTTTTTGAGAGAAGTGTTCATCGAATTTTGGCGTTTTGGCGGTCATGGGTCGTCCTCGTTTCTTGTTACAGTATCATCTGCATGATACTGTCATTTCACGTACAATAGCACCATCGCTGGTGTAGGTGAAAATTGTAACAGCTGTGGTCGCACTTCCTCAAAATGTTCATTGTTTGTGAAATTGCCTAGGTTTTCACAGCGTGCCCTGTGGTGCCGCCGCGTTAGCAACGACTTGCCTAATCTTTGGCGCAATACTCACCACCAAAGTCAGCTTAATCAATTCCGGCACAATGAAAGGAAACATGCCCGCAAAGAAGGCTGCTTGTAGACCCATTTGCGTCACCAGTGCCAGTTGCAGTGTTCCCAGCAGCAGGTTCAGTAGCGACCCGACCATCAGTCCTGCTATCAGCCACAGGTACCTGGCTTTGTTTGTTTGTTCGCTGCGAGCGAATCTGTCTGCACCGTAGCCGACAATAGCAGCAAAAAGGGGAAATGACAGCAAATAGCCCCCCGTAGGTCCGATCAGCGCGTGAAAGCCACCCTGAAATCCTGCAAAAACGGGTGCGCCCACAGCACCCAACAACAGGTACAGACAGACGGCAAGCGTGCCTCGTCGCACGCCCAAGACCAGACCGGCGAATGCCACCGCAAAAGTCTGCATGGTCAAAGGCACGTAAGGCAGCGGCACGGTCAGCTGCGCCAAAACAGCGATTATCGCAACAAATAAAGCCACCAAAGTTAGGTCACGCGTCG
>WREJ01000078.1 GCA_009779395.1 Coriobacteriia bacterium | reverse complement strand
TGTGTCGCCGCGAGGGAGAAAAGCTCTTCTTGAAGGGTGACCGCTGCTACAGTGACAAATGTGCAATGGAGAAACGTCCCTATCCGCCAGGTCAGGCGGGTAAAAGACGTCCACGCGAGAGCGAATATCGTGTTCAATTGCGCGAAAAGCAAAAGACCAAGCGTATGTACGGCTTGCTCGAGAAGCAATTCCGTGGCTACTACGAGTTGGCGAACCGCCAAAAGGGCATTACCGGTGAAAACCTGCTGCGTCTGCTCGAGATTCGTCTGGACAACGTTATCTATCGTCTGGGCTTTGCGAAATCCCGTTCAGAAGCACGTCAGATTGTTCGTCATGGACACATTCAGGTAAACGGAAAGCGCGTTGACATTCCGTCATACCGTGTGCGCGAGGGCGACCTAGTGCAGGTTGCTCCCAAGGCAAAAGACCTTCTGGTAATCAAAGCAGCAATCATTTCAAGTGAGCGCAGCACTGTACCAGGTTGGCTCGAGGTCGATATTGAAAAACTACAGGGTAGCGTCATTTCGCTGCCAACACGCGACCAAATCGACGTGACGGTGAAAGAAAACCTCATCGTCGAGCTCTACTCGAAATAGTGCGGGGAAGGTAGGGAATGTAGCTATGACTAAATTCATCAGACCAGAAGTGACCGTCGAAGAAGTAGGCGAAAACGTTTCGCGCTATTCCATTGAACCGCTTGATCGGGGCTTTGGCTACACTTTGGGCAACTGCATGCGACGCGTGTTGCTGTCATCCCTTGAAGGAGCAGCAGCCACAAGCATTCGCATCGACGGTGCCCAGCACGAATTTACCGCACTTGACGGTATTCGTGAGGACGTGACCGACATTATCCTCAACGTCAAAAATCTGGTGTTTCGTGACACGGGTATTGGCGAGGGTAGTGCCGAGGCAGAGCTTTCTGTCCAAGGACCTGCCACCGTTACCGGTGCTGACCTCAAAGTTCCCAATGAATTTGAACTGGTCAACCCCGAGACGGTCATCGCAACCCTTAATAAGGGAGCAAGCTTGACCATGTACATGAGCATCGACACGGGTCGTGGCTACGTGTCGGCAGAACGCAACAAACGCCCCGGAGACGTCATTGGCGTCATTCCCACAGATTCGCTGTTCTCGCCGGTGCATCGCTGTACCTATACGGTCGAAAACACGCGTGTTGGTCAGCGCACCGACTATGAACGCCTGGTCATCGAAGTCGAGACCAATGGTTCTGTCGCACCTGACGATGTCATCGCTCGCGCTGGTCGCGTCATCAACGAACACACGCAGCTTTTTGTCGAGCAGACCATCACGCCCCTTGAAGAGGCGTCGATTTTTGTCGAGATTGACCGCAGCGACACCAGCGGCCTTGACACACCTATCGAAGAACTTGACCTGTCGGTACGCGCCTACAATTGCCTGAAACGCCAGGGCGTCAACACCATTGGGCAGCTGACCGAATGTACCGAAAATGACCTGATGAACGTTCGCAACTTTGGAGCGAAGTCCATCGAAGAGGTCAAGGACAAACTCATCGACATGGGTTTGAACCTAAAAAGCTAAAGAGGAGTAGGTCCACACATGAGACACCAAAAGAGAGGTCGTAAGCTGGGTACCGATGCCTCGCACACAAAAGCGATGCGTCGTTCGCTGACAACAGCACTGCTGAAAAACGACCGCATTAAAACAACCGAAACGCGCGCGAAAGAGATTCGTGCCGACGTTGATAGGGTCATCACTTGGGCAAAGCGCGGAGATGTCCATAGCCGCAGACTGGCACTGGCAGCTTTGGGTGACAAAGAAGTTGTGTCAAAGATTTTCAGCGAAGTAGAACGCTTTGAAGGAAGAAACGGCGGCTACACGCGCATTTTAAAGCTGGGTCCACGCAAGGGTGATGCTGCGCCGATGGCAATTATTGAATTGCTCGATTAAGAGCACGCCAGGCGCGCGATCTCCGCACTGATTTGCAAAAGAGAAATGCTCACGTAGCTTAACTACGCTGCGCTTCCTCTTTCACAAATCAGCACGAATCTCACCCACCTGGACGCGCTCTTTAGGACTTAAGCCCCCTCTTCGAGGGGGTTTTTTGTTGCCACTGCTTTCTTTCAAGACAGTAACCCTTGGTGGCATTTCGGTTACACTCCACCAAGAGTACTTTTTTGTGCCCTTATGCTAGTTACATGTCTGTTTTCGCCAAAAAGCGTAGTCTGACTGCCGCTGCCTGTGTGCTGGTCTGTGCTGCTGTGTTGCTGCTGCCGGTGGCGGCGCTGTCTACGCCTGATGCGCCGCGTACTGCTGCTATCGACAACAGTCGCGCACGCGCAACAGCGGCCCGCATTCGCCTGGACGAACTCGCCCTGCAGTTAGAACTAGCATCAGAGAACTATTTTGCTGCAGAAGAGCAGCTTGCTCTCACTGTTGCTGCTATTGCCGAGACCGAAAAGCAGTTGCAGCGCAACCAAGAACAGCTGGACGAGGCAAGCGACCTTTTATCAGAGCGTGCCGTTGGTGCCTATCAAACAGGCGAGCTGTCGTTGCTTGCTTTTGTGTTTGATGCGAACAATTTGTCAGATATGCTGGCGCGCCTCAGTCTGCTGCGTACCATTATGGAAAACGATGCCAATCTGATTGTTGAGGTCAGGTCTCTGCGCGCTGACATCGAGAGCAACAAAGCCCAGCTAGAGGAAGACCAGCGGCGCGAACAAGAAATCACTGCAGAAAAGCAAGCAGAGTATGACGCGGTTCAGCAGGTGCTGGCCCAGCAGCAAAGCCTACTTGCAACGCTCGATGCAGAACTGCAGCGACTGATTGCAGAAGAGCGCGCCCATATCGAAGCAGAGCGAATCAGACAGGCAGAAGCCGAGGCGCGTCGTCTGGCACAAATTCAGCGCAGTCAAGAACAAAACAGAAGCAACACTGCCGCCCGAGGCGGCAGTTCAAATACAGCAGCACCAGGACCGGGGTCAAACAGCGGCTCTGCCGGCGGTACTACTCCGGGGGGTAATTCAGGTGGCGGTGGTTCGGGATCTATCACAACGCCACCAACGGGAAATCCCATCAATTTAGGTGCAGCACGTCCTGCTGTTGTCACCGAGGCACGACGTTTCATCGGCGTGACTCCCTATTTGTGGGGCGGGACGACTCCTGCGGGATTCGATTGTTCGGGGCTGACCCAGTGGTGTTATCGTGTTGCCTATGGTATTAATCTGCCACGGACGTCTCGCCAGCAATTCCATGCGGGTGTGTTTATTCCGCCCGGTCGTCGTGACTTGATGCAGCCAGGTGACCTGCTGTTTTACAGCACAACGGGTCGTCCCGAAGACATTCACCACGTTGCCATTTTTATCGGCAATTCGCGCATGATTCATGCTCCTATGACGGGTCGCATGGTAGAAGAAGCTGCGGCTTTTCGCAGTGATTTTATTGGCGCCGTAAGACCTTAGAGCACACCAGACGTCCAACACAAGCGAAGTGAGCGAATGATGCGTAGCAATCATTCTAGCGAACGGAGCGCAGTGAAGCCGTAGGCAATCTCGGCGTCGTTTGAAAAATCAAAAACGCACGAGTAGCTTAGTACGCTTAGCGTTTTTGATTTTTCAAGCCTCCTTGACCTTGAACGTCTGGATGCACTCCAAATCTTTGTCTAGGCGCCTCAGGGTGCGTTGTGAGTGAGCTTTTTGCTAGGTTCCTGCGCGCAGCGTAGCATATTCCTACGTGAGCACAGGGTTGCCTTCGGCGACTCTGCACTTCGTTCGGAATGATTGCTGCGCATCATTCACTCACTGCACTTGAGTTCTGGCAAAACAGGTCGCTCACAGCGTGCCCTGTGGCGTCTGCTTTTGGTACTATAGATTGACGAAGAACTAGTGCGTACCTATAAGGGGAATTTCATGGCGACTTACAGTGATGTAGAGCAAAACCTTGTTCCAGAAGGTGGGCAGGACCTGCCCGCAACACCCATTCCGGTGGTTGTCAGTGGTGCCTGGGGCAAGATGGGGCGCGAGACGGTGGCGGCGCTGCAGGCGGCACCGCAACTACAGCTAGTTGCGCGCATTGATCCCAGTTTACGTGACAGTCCTGACAGCGATGCCTTTGCTGATTTGGATGCGCTGATGGCAGCAGACATTGTTGACCCCAAAAATACCCGTACCGTTTTTGTTGACTTTACGCGCCCTGACGTTGTCGCGCAAAACCTGAAACAAGCCCTGCCGCTGGGCTTTGACTGCGTGGTTGGTACAACGGGTCTCTCGCAAGAGTCTTTGACACTGCTCGAAAAGATGATTTATGACGACCGCTGTCTGTTTATTGCGCCCAACTTTGCGATTGGTGCCGTGCTGATGATGCAGCTGGCGCAGCAGGTTGTTGCCTATTTGCCGACTGTCGAGATTATCGAGTTACACCATGACAACAAGTTAGATGCGCCTTCAGGGACCGCCAAACGCACCGCTGAACTGCTTGCGTGCGCACGCAGACGCGCTCTGCCGGATTTCAAATCAGCAGCACCTGGTGCCGAGAGTGAATTGCCAGACGGTGCTGGTGCACGCGGCGCGGCTGTTGACGATATTCCTATTCATTCGGTGCGTCTGCCGGGATATGTTGCCCACCAAGAGGTCATCTTTGGCGGCTGTGGTCAGACTCTGACGATTCGCCACGATTCCATTAACCGTAGTTCCTTTATGCCCGGTGTCGTGCTTGCCTGTCAGCAGGTCATAGAGTACAGCGGACTGATTATTGGGCTCGAAAATCTGCTGCCCAGCCGTCCCGTGTGCGACTGAACAAGCGACAGCCCAGAAAAGCAAAGGATACCAAGCCCATGCGCCGCTCTGTCTACTACTTTACGATGTCACTTGATGGCTACATTGCTGATGCGACTGGCAGTGTCGACTGGCTGGCTGGCGCGCCCAACAGCGATTACGGTTACAAGGACTTTTACCAGACGGTCGGCAGCATCCTTTTGGGGCGCGCGACCTACCAGCACATGCTGCAGATGGGCGATTTCTTCCCCTATCCCGACCGCGATGTCACCGTGTTCAGTTCCAATGAGCACTTAAAAAGGGCGGGGGAGCGCGTCCAGATACTCTCAGAAGACCCGGCGCTTCACCTTGCGCGCCTGCAGTTGGGCAGTGCAGACGACGGTCTGATATGGATTGGCGGTGGCGGCACCCTTGCGGGCAGCCTTTTTGCTGCTGGTCTGATTGACGAGTTGCGGGTCTTTGTCCAGCCGATTGTTCTGGGCGGGGGTACTCCTTCGCTTATGGGTGCTGCTGGCACTAAGGGTGCTGCACGTGCGCTGGAACTGACCCTCTGCAAAGAGTGGCCAGCAGGCATTGTTGAGCTGCGTTACGACGTCCCCAAGCGCTGGCGCAGCGATGTCTAATCCCGTCATCTTTCTTGCACGCGCGATTTTGGTGGCGGTGGTTGCGACCTTTGCCGTGGTGAGCGTACACGTGCTGGTCTACCTGTTTGACCTCGGTAGCTGGCTAGGCGAGGGCACTATTGGCTTTATATTTGCTGTAGGACTTGCCTGTGCTGGTGTGCGCTACGGACATCAACAGGCAAAGCAGTGCAGCAGTCCTTTGCTTGTACAAATTCGCCTTTTCCTGCTGCTGTTTGCGCTCTTTTTGTTTCTGCTGTCAACGCTGCGCTACGCATCGCTCAGTTTCCATCTTGTGGGGCGCGATTTTGCCGCTGGTGGGGTCATTACTCCCGTCTTGCTTCTGCTGTGGCTACTCTACTGGTGCTGGAAAAACGTCCTGTCCCTGGGTGACAGTGCCGCCCGCACGGCAGGCAGCGACAGACAAGAACTGGCCCTTATGTGCGCAGGATTGCTGCTGGTTCCCTATTTGCTGTTAATCCCCGGCTTTTCGTTGGCACAGGTCTT
>WREJ01000077.1 GCA_009779395.1 Coriobacteriia bacterium | reverse complement strand
CTGAAAGCACCGATGTCTGTTGGTCTGCAGCGACCATCTGCGCAAGGGCAGACTTGCCAACACCCGTTGCCCCTACAAGGGCGATGACGCTGCTGGTCAAAGGGTCATTCATCTGTCGTCTGCCTGTCCACTAAACACCAGCTACTGACAAGCAGCCTGATCAAGCAACTCACCCTGCAAGAACCACTTGTGTGCAGCAGTGATAGTCACCGGCACAATGCGCCCCGCATAATCAGCGGCAGAGGCAGCATCAGGCAGCGGCAGATGCACGATTTTTGCCCCCATCGTGCGCCCCGTCAGCATCTTTTCATCACGCTTCGAGGCACCTTCGATAAGTACTTCCTGCCTGCTAGCGACCAGGCGCTCGTTGCAGATAAGTGCACTGCTTTGGACGCACTCTACCAGTTGATCAAAACGTTTTTGGGCAAGCTCTGCGGGGACGGTATTTTCCATCGTAGCTGCCGGCGTACCCTCACGCGGCGAAAACAAAAAGGTAAACATCTGGTCAAAGCAGACCTCGCGCGCTAGTGCTAGGCTGCCTGCGAAATCTGCCTCGCTTTCGCCGGGAAAGCCCACAATCATGTCAGTCGAAAGCGTGATATGTGGCAGCGCCGCGCGCAACTGCGCCACCAGATTCAGGTAGTCATCGCGCGTGTAGCAGCGACCCATGGCAGCAAGAATGCGGTCAGATCCCGACTGCACAGGCAGGTGCAGGTGAGTCAGAATGTTAGCAGTTGTCGCCATGACCTCGATGGTTTCTGGCAGCAGGTCCTTGGGGTGGCTGGTCGCAAAACCCAGACGCTTGATGCCCGTAGCCGCAACTGCTCGCAAGATATCTGCAAAACGCGGCGTGCCGTATAAATCGCGCCCGTAACTGTTGACGTTTTGCCCCAGCAGCGTGATTTCAAGCACGCCGTCTGCCACCAGCGCATGCGCCTGTGCAACAACATCTTCAAAGGGACGCGAACGCTCGCGACCACGCACGTAGGGCACAATGCAATAGCTGCAATAGTTGTCACAACCCTGCGTAATCGGCAACCAGGCATGCCAGGGATGCTCGCGCGTTGTGGGCAAATCAGCAGCAAAACTGTCGGACTCCTGCTGAACTTCGACCGTCGCCTCGGGTCGCCAGGGCACATAGTGCTCTGCTGCATCACGCTTTGCCAGCGCCTGCTGATACAAAGCCGGCAGCCGCTCGATATTGTGCGTACCAAAGACAATGTCAACATGAGGCAACACTTCCAGCAACTTTTCACCGTCACGCTGACCAATACAGCCACCAACAGCAATAAGCGGAGGAGTCCGTCCATCACTGTCCGTTTTTAGCACCTTTAAACTGGCGACTTGTCCGCGCAGACGCTCGTCGGCGTTCTCGCGCACACAACAGGTCAGAAAGACTATCAGGTCAGCCTCTTCAACAGCAGCTGTCGGCTGCAAACCAAGCACATCCAGCAGTCCAGCAGCAACCTCGCTGTCATGTTTGTTCATCTGGCAGCCAAAAGTCTTTATGTGATAGCGCAGGTCACCTAAAACTGACATCCCTAGTATTCCTTTTCAAAGTCCAGACGAATGCTCAGACTGTTTTTCTTCAGGCTGACCTTTGGTTCTGCGCTTGCCGTAATGTAGTACTTTTCAGACAAGGTGTCAAAAGCACGCTCGACTGATTGGCTAAACTGTTGCAAGTCCTGCCGGTCGATTTTCAGACCACGCATGTCTGCGCTTAGGTCAAGTTCTGCACTGTCACGAGGTACCCGTGCCGCAAGCATCGTGGCAACGTCAGTTAAGGGTGCGACCTCGTTGTTGTCAATACGATAGGCACTGCGCGTGCTGATTTCAAGTCCCAGACCTGCGGCACAGTGCGCAAGCAGTGCGGCGTCTGCAGCTTGCGCCGGAAGCAAGCAGTGGGGCGTGTCGTCCAAGCTAGGGTCTGAACTGGCATTTGTGGGTGATTTCTGGTCAGACTCCCCCGCTGTTTTTTGCGCTTTGTCCTGCGCCCTTCCGTATGCCTTTAGGGTGGCGAGTATTTCGCATGCGCTGCCAATGTATAGTTTTAGTTTTGGGTACGTTAGTGCGAACTGCGCAATGTGGCGCAGCAGGTTGTGTGGTCCCGACACGCAGTGCAGTCTGCCGTCCTGGTCCTGCTCGACTTTTGGCCAGCTGCTTTGGTCGGCGCGCTCGGGCAGGGTTGTGGTGTCGATACACAGCTGTAGTGCTGTTCCGCGTCCCGTGCCGCTGGCACAAATTGCAACATCGTTTACGTTTTGCGCGATGGAATACAGTGCCATGCCCCGTCCATGGACGCCCCACTCGTCTTCAAGAATACTGGTGAGTTTGCTGGTGACACGCGGCTCGAAAATCAGCTGCTGCAACTGTTGTGGCACCCCAATACCGTCATCAATCACGGTGATATCGCGCAGATTGTCCTCTTTGCTGGTCGCGATAAAAATGTGGCGTGCACCAGCGTCACGCGAATTACGCAGCAACTCGATAATGATGTCTTCGGCATGGCGTATGTCATGACGTGCCTGACGACGCTCGGCTTCTGCTGTGTTCAGACGGACAAAGCCAGCACCCAAGTCCTCTTCGACCTGCAAGAACTCTGTTCCTGAAAGGTCAGCAACAAAGTCAAGCAGCGGGTCTGTAACTGTTGCTGTCTGCTGCTGCGTTTCTGCAGCAGCTGGCGCAGACTTTTTGTTATTTCGCGTAATCAACGGCGCGGCTTTCGCGCAAGACCAGAACCTTTATCTGGCCAGGGTACTCAAGTTCTGCTTCGATTTCTTTGGCAATGTCACGTGCCAGCACCACGGCAGCAGCGTCACTGATTTCTTCTGGTTCGACCATGACACGAATCTCGCGTCCTGCCTGCATAGCAAAGGTTTTTTCGACGCCCTTGTGGGCGTTGGCAACTGCTTCTAGTTTTTCGAGGCGCTTGATGTAGGTCTCGAGTGTTTCGCGGCGCGCACCAGGACGTGCTGCAGAAATGGCATCTGCTGCCATAACAAGGACAGCCTCCACCGTCTCGGGCTCGACGTCACCGTGATGTGCTTCGATGGCATGCAGCACCGAAGCCGGTTCGCCAAAGCGGCGCGCTAGGTCAGCACCGATGCCCGCGTGGGGACCTTCGACGTCGTGGTCGATGGCTTTGCCTAGGTCGTGCAGCAGACCCGCACGTTTTGCCAAAGCAACGTCAGCACCCAATTCTTCTGCCATCAGACCCGCCAGCCACGACACCTCAAGCGAGTGACGCAGCACGTTTTGACCGTAGCTGGTGCGATAACGCAGCCTGCCCAAAGTTTTGACGATTTCTGGGTGCAGGTTATGTACTCCCGCATCAAAGGATGCTTGCTCGCCCGCCAGCTGGATTTCTTCGTTGACCAGCTTTGTTGCCTTGATGAACATCTCTTCGATACGCGCCGGGTGAATGCGTCCGTCTGTTATAAGCGTTTCCAGCGCGATACGACCAATCTCGCGGCGCACGGGGTCAAATCCCGACAGCACCACGGTTTCTGGCGTGTCGTCAACAATCAGATTGATGCCCGTGATTTGCTCGAAGGCACGAATGTTGCGTCCCTCGCGACCAATCAAGCGACCCTTCATGTCATCAGAGGGAATTTGCACCACCGACACCGTATTTTCCGAGGTATGGTCGGCAGCAATACGCTGAATCGCCAGGCTGACAATGCTGCGTGCACGCTTGTCGGCTTCTTCTTTTGCATAAGTTTCAGCATCACGAATCAGAGTGGCACAGTCACGCTGCACTTCTTCAGAAATGCTTGCCAACATCTCGACTTTTGCCTCTTCGGCAGTCATGTTGGCAATGCCTTCCAACTGAGACGCAACCTCTGTCAAAGCAGTGGACAACTCTGCCTCGCGACTTTTGATTTGCCCCTGAGCACTTGCTATTTGATGGTCGCGCTTGTCCAGGGTCTCGATGCGGCGGTCAATTGTTTCTTCCCGCTGCGCAAGACGGTTTTCAAGCGCGCTGATTTCTTTGCGGCGTTCTTTTGCCTCGGCAGCTTCGTCTTGCTTCATCTTGAAAATCTTGTCTTTGGCTTCAAGCAAAGCTTCACGCTTGATGCTTTCTGCCTCGATTTTTGCTGTTTTTACTACCATTTCGGCGTCAGCCGCTGCTCGCGTTGCTTTTGCGTTAATCAAAAAACGACTTATCAAAAATCCCAGAATTGAACCAGCAACGATACAAACAACGGGCATTAATAACCCATTCATAATCGCATCCTTTACCTTCTTGCCCCCGATTGTTCATCGATTAGTGGGCTTAAAATTATCAGTAGGCGCGCATACGTCGTGCAGTCTCCCCAGCGCGCAGGCACTCGACACCTTTAATCATCGGTCAAGTTCACCTAAACCATACTAACATATGTCTAAGCTGATAAAATGAAGTAATGATACAAAAAACGACTATAATTCCCTCTTTTATCCTGGGGACAGCAGGGCACATCGACCACGGAAAGTCGCGCTTGGTTCAGCAACTGACGGGCACCGACCCTGACCGTCTGGCAGAAGAAAAGCGACGTGGCATCACCATCGAGCTAGGTTTTGCAGCCCTGCAATTGCCCGGTGGTGGCCTTTGTGGCGTCGTTGACGTACCAGGACACGAGCGTTTTGTACGTCATATGGTCGAGGGAGCAACAGGTGTTGACATCGCTCTGCTGGTAGTCGCCGCCGACGACGGAGTAATGGTCCAGACCCGCGAACACCTGTCGATTCTAGAACTTTTGGGTGTCAGAGGTCTGGTCGTCGCACTCAATAAAATTGATTTGGTCGAACCCGATATGGTCGATTTGGCCGCCCTTGACGTTGCCGAATTGTTACAAGAAACGACCTTTGCTGGGGCACAAATTGTGCCAGTTTCTGCTACAACGGGCGCGGGACTGCCCAATTTGCTCGCTGCCATCGAAGACGCTGCGACCCACATTACCCGCCCAACACGCGGCGATTGTGCGCGTCTGCCCATCGACCGCGTCTTTAGCACCCGCGGCGCAGGGACGGTCGTGACCGGCACGCTGTGGGACGGCAGCATTCGTGTGGGTGATTCGCTCGAGCTTATCGCGGCGGAGTCTGTCCATTCCCGCATCAGCAGCGGCAGTAGTAGTACCACCAGCAGCAAGCAGGTACGGGTACGTGACCTGCAAGTACACGGTACCGCCAGCCCCGAGGCGCGGCGTGGTCAGCGGGTCGCGCTTAACCTAGGTGGCATCAGTCGCAGCCAGGTCAAACGTGGTCAAATGCTGTGCACACCAAAGTCGCTGGTCCCCTGCTCACACTTTTATGCATACCTGCAGTACACAGGAATGCCACAGCATCCCACGCCGCTGAAAGACCGTACGCAGGTACTGCTGCACCACGGCACCCGCGAGGTCACCGCACGGGTAAAGTTGCTTGCACAGGTGGGTGAGGCTGCAACACCTATTGCGCCCGGGGACGGGGGCTTTGTGCAGCTGCGTGCAGACTGCGCGCTGCCGCTGCGTTGTGGCGATCGCTTTATTATTCGCAATCTGTCCCCTGCTTTTACCATTGGCGGCGGAGTGGTGTTGCTAACCTGCGGACGGGGGCGAACAAAACTCAGCAGCGAGTGGTTTGAACTGCTGCAGCTGCTGCAAGAAAAAGACAACTGCGAGACAGCCAGCAAGACTGCCATTTTGCACTATGTCGCGCTGCAAAACGCGCCCCAGTCCTGTCAGCAAGTAGCAGGCACCCTCGGCATTAGCAAGACTGTGGTCGCACGCACCCTTAATCAGTCGGATTTGGCACGTCTGAAGGTCGCTGGTGAAACACTCTACCTGGGTGCAGCGGCACTTGTCGATGTGCAAACACGCAGCGAAGAAGCAGTACTTGCCTACCACAAGCAAAACCCCCAGTCACG
>WREJ01000076.1 GCA_009779395.1 Coriobacteriia bacterium | reverse complement strand
CCCGACACGGGTTGGCACTGATATTGACTGGACATCTGCCTCTGCAGGATGGTACCACTCCCTCGCCATCAAAGCAGACGGCACTCTCTGGGCATGGGGATGGAGCGACAATGGCGCAACAGGACTCGGTATTACCGTCGGCAGCATCCTTGCGCCGACACAGGTAGGTACTGATACTGACTGGGTGTCTGCTACTAATGGTGACGGACGGCACGCTCTGGGCATGAAGATAGGGGACGTTTTATTTGGATGGGGTCTTAATGATTATGGTCAGCTGGGTCTTAATGACACCATCGATCGTCTTGTTCCTGCCCGCATATGGGGACTACCTGCGATAGAAAGTATTACACCACAGGGTAGTGGCGTAGCAACTAGTACAGCACAGATGGTCATTACCTTTGACCAGACCATACATACAGGAAACCTCGGAACAGTCACCTTAAATGGCGTAGAACTTAACCTAGCAACGGCAACATGGACAGAAAATGACACGGTACTGACTATTCCACTAGCAGGCCTTTTAGACTACGCTAGCAGATACGAGATAGTAGTAGCAGGATTTAGAGAAGAAACAGGCTATTTTGCCATGACAGAACCCCACGTTCATGTCTTTGTCACAGAACCAGAATACATTGACATTGCAATAACTAAAAACCTGCAAATGCCGGTGGGCACCATAACACCAAATACAGAATTTGCTTTTGACATCACACCCCATAGCTTTAACAATGAAACAGATCAGGTGGGTATTCTGCCAGAACTCAATGTTTCCAACATCACTTTTACTCCTTCAGATGTTGCAACCGTGACTGGTGACGTGAGAACCGTAACAAAGATCTCTGACTTCTTGTTAGGAAACGACACAACATTCTCAACACCAGGCCTCTTCACTTACCGTATTAGTGAAAGAACAGACACCTTTAGCAACACGACAACAGAAACAATGACTTTTGACTCAAGCATCTATCAAGTAACTTTTGTTGTCATGTCTTTGCCAGAAGGTGCAGGAACCTACGTTTTGACAATTATTGTCAACAGAATACTTGAGGGTGGCTCTATCAGTGACAAACTCGAAGATTTAGAGAATGCTCTGACCTTTACCAACACTTTTGTCAGAAACGTTGAGATTGACCCAACAGATCCTCTTGCTGTGGGTGGTTTGCGGATTTCAAAGACAACTACTGGAGTCATGCCTGACCCCAGTAGAGCCTTTGACTTTGATATCAGACTGACGGCTCCGTCTTTGGCAACGACGATAACACCACCTATTGTGTATAGGGCACAGATTATCAACAGTGTGACAAACGAGACCATTGGTTCTGTCATTGAATTCACTGATGAAGTTACGAGAACCGTAGCTTTGACTCACAATCAGACACTCGTCTTTCTTGATACTCATGTGGGAACACGTTACACAGCAGTAGAACTTGCCGTAAGTGACTACACACCTCATGTTGTGGTACGTACTGATGGTGTCATTGATACCAGCATCATTAACCCACCAGAACGTACACCGAACACTTCACTGAGTACCGGCGAGCAAACACTCGGTGAAGCTGCTAATACGGCAGACTTTACCAATACTGACTTCTTTGTTCCACCAACAGGTCTTGACATTGGTAAGTTTGGCATGGCGCTGCTACTGATGGCTGTTGTGGGATTGATAGTGATAGTGACTGCTACGAGGCGTAGTAAACGCGAGATGGAACTTGCGGTGCTGACGCAGTAGTACTATGCCGCGTGCAGAGACCCCAGATCAAGTCTGGGGTGACGGGGTGGAAGTTTTGAGTTACTGATGTTCTCCCGTCTTCCTGAGCGGAGCGTTTGGCGCAAGCCAAATGCGCAGTCGAAGGATCTTGCGTCTTTGAAGTAAGGGTGTCATACGGTACTTCGTACCCAACAAGTGCGAAGCACCGTATGGCACTTTCAATTTGTGACACGCAAGATCCTTGACTTCGTCCTCCTTCGCTGCGTTCGGAAAGTCCCGCAAGCGGTACTTTCTTTCACTAACGCTCAGTCTCGACTACGCGCTGACGCGCTCCGCTCAGGAAGACGGAGGGGGAGCAGCACTGGACGTGCTTCCCTCGCTCCACAGGGACAGTACTGGACCTGCTCTGCTATCATTATTGAGTAAATCTCCACCTCTACCAGAAGGGTATCGCCGTGGCGCGTGACTACAAGCACCAGGACATAGAGCACAAATGGCAAAAATTGTGGGAGAGTGCTGAGCTCTATCATGCTGATCTGCGCGACGACCTGCCCAAAAAGTACGTGCTCGAGATGTTTCCCTATCCTTCGGGCAGTGTGCACATGGGTCACGTGCGCAACTACACGATTGGTGACGTGGTGGCGCGTGTGTTTCGGATGCGTGGCTACAGTGTCTTGCACCCGATGGGCTGGGATGCCTTTGGTTTGCCGGCAGAAAACGCGGCGATCCAGCAGCAGTCGCATCCGGCTGGCTGGACCTATAACAATATTGCCATCCAAGAAGCTGCCTTTAAGCAGCTGGGCTTTTCCTACGACTGGCGACGCAAGATAGTCACCTGTGATCCCGACTACTATCAGTGGGGGCAGTGGCTGTTTCTCAAGCTATATGAACGCGGTCTGGTCGAGCGCAAGACCAGCCCCGTTAACTGGTGCCCGCAGTGCGCAACCGTCCTTGCTAACGAACAAGTCGAGGGCGAGGGCGTCTGTTGGCGCTGCAGCAGCTTTGTCGAAAAGCGCGACCTAGCGCAGTGGTTCCTCAAAATCACCGACTACGCGCAGGAACTGCTCGACGACCTGGACCAACTGGACCAGTGGCCGCCGCGTGTCAGAACCATGCAAGAAAACTGGATTGGGCGCAGCACGGGTGCCAACGTAGATTTTGTCATTTGTGACGCCAAGGGTGAGGAGTCTGACCAGACCATCAGCGTTTACACGACGCGCCCCGATACGCTTTTTGGTTGTAGCTTTTTTCTGCTAGCACCTGAACACCCGCTGGTCAGCGAGTTTGTTGCAGGTACGCCCTACGCGTCAGAGGTTGCTGCCGTAGTTGAGGCAGCTGCCCGCGAGACAGCTGTGCAGCGCGAGGGAGGACTTGCCGAAAAACGGGGAGCCTTTACCGGTCGCTATGTCATAAATCCCGTCAATGGTGCCCGTATTCCTGTCTGGGTTGCCAACTACGTTTTGATGGACTACGGCACGGGTGCGGTTATGGCAGTTCCTTCGGGGGATGAGCGCGACTTTGACTTTGCGCGCAGCTACGGCTTGCCTATCCCTCCGGTGGTAGTACCGCAGGGTGATCCAGTACTGGACAGACTCCGCCACGAAAAAGAACTGATTGACCGCGATGTTTTGTGGAAGACCGCCTATACGGGCGATGGCGTGATGGTGCAGTCAGGTGAGTTTACCGGTATGCCGGGTGGCAAAGACAGCGAGGGTGCGGCGGCGGTGACAGCGTCACTGGCGGCGGCGGGACGCGGTCAGGCGACGGTGAACTTTCGCCTGCGTGACTGGCTGATTTCGCGGCAGCGTTACTGGGGTAATCCCATCCCGATGATTTACTGTGATTTTTGTGGCTTGGTGCCTGTCCCCGAGGCTGATTTGCCGGTTGTGTTGCCGCTTGACCTTGACATTGCAGCAGGAGCGACCCTTGCAGATGACGCTGCTTTTTATCAGGTTGACTGTCCTGTCTGTGGCAAAGCGGCGCGCCGCGAAACCGACACAATGGACACCTTCACCTGCAGTTCTTGGTACTTTTTGCGCTTTACTGACGCGCACAACAGTCAGGCAGCCTTTGCACCTGACATCGCTGACTACTGGATGCCCGTTGACCACTATATTGGTGGCATCGAGCACGCGATTTTGCACCTGCTGTACTCGCGCTTTTTCACCAAGGTGCTGCGTGATTTGGGTCTGGTGACCTTTGACGAGCCCTTTAAACATCTGCTGACCCAGGGTATGGTCTTGCAAGACGGCGAAAAAATGAGCAAATCAAAGGGTATTATTGTCTCGCCTGACGAAGTTTTGCCCAAATACGGGGCAGACACCATTCGCGCCTACATTATGTTCATGGCACCGCCCGACAAAGACCTCGACTGGTCGCAGGACGGCGTCGAAGGCATGTACAAATACCTCAATCGCGTCTGGCGTCTGGTCAGCGAGTTCGTGGATTTGCGAGTCGTAGAAACAGCAAAGGCAGAGGCGGAGGAGGGCGTCCAGAACTGCCACAGCACTACTGCTGCAAGCAGCGACGCAGAGCTCAGCGACGCTGAAAAAGAGCTGCGTCATCTGACCCACAAGTTGATCAAAAAAGCGACTGACGACATTGACCGGCAGCAATTCAACACGGTAATTGCAGCTTTGATGGAACTGACAAACGCACTCTATGACTTCAAGCAGCAGGACAGCTGGGCGCAGTCACCCTGCGCGCTACGCGCGATTGACGTCTTGCTGCGTATGCTGGCACCTATTGCTCCGCATATCACCGAAGAGTTGTGGCAGAGCCTTTACGGTCAGACCATCGAGAGTGTGCACCTGCACGACTGGCCAAGCTATGACGCCAATTTAGTTGCTGCTGACACCATCGAGCTGCCAATACAGATTAACGGCAAAGTGCGCGGTCGTATCACCGTTGCCGCTGACGCAAGCGAGGATGAAGTTGCCGCAGCTGCACAAAATGCGGTCAGTGATTACCTTGTTGGCAAGGAAATTCGCAAGCTGATGGTTGTTCCCGGCAGAATTGTGACGATAGTGGTCTAACTCCTCCTGCGTGCTGACCTGCACTTTTAATCGAATTTAATCAAAGTTTAATCAAAGTTTAAGCGATCTTTAAGCGCTCATCGTTATACTGGATGTACTCAACTGCCGCCTGGGGATCAGATGTGCGATAAGGGTATGGATGATGAAAGATATGCTCGTTCTGTCAGCGAGGCGTCTGTGCGCACTGCTGACTACGACGACAACTACGAAGACAACTACGATGACAACTATGACGACAACTACAATGACAGCCGTGATGCCAGCAGCTGGGATCAGGGTCGTGACAGCCAGCAGGATTGTAGCAGGCTAGGGCAGGACACGCGAGGTTCTGCACCGTCAAGTGGCAGTCTGCTGCCACCAGCCTTGCTGGGGGCTTTGGGTGACGTTCAGAAAAAGCTGGGTCTGGGCGCTCTGTCGAACAGGACGGCAGTAATTTTAGTGCTAGCTGTCTGCCTGCTGCTTGTTTTTGCGGTCTCAAGCTACGCGCCGGGCTTGCAAAACCTGCTGGGTGGCAGTGGCGGCACTGACACAGCGACTCTACTGCGCGCAGAGGAGGAGGCTGACCTTCCTCCCGAAGCAGACAGCGCAGAATCTGCCAGTACTGCGGGCATACTGTACGTGCACGTCAGTGGTGCTGTGCGCAGTCCAGGCGTCTATCAGCTGACGGGCGGTGCGCGGGCAGTTGATGCCTTAAACGCTGCCGGTGGCTTTTTGCCAGAAGCGGCGCACGAGGCGGTGAATCTGGCAGCGCTAGTCGAGGACGGGATGCAGCTGCATGTCCTGACACAGGAGGAGTTTGACCAGCAAGGCGGCATCGCGATTATGCCAACCAGCGGCAGTGGTGGGCAAGCTGCTGGCGGCGGCAGCAGTGGTCATGACTCTGCCGGCTTGGTAAACGTGAATACGGCTGACAGCGCGACTTTACAGACTTTACCCGGAGTCGGACCGGTGACCGCTGACAATATTGTCAAAGACCGCGAGGCAAATGGTCCCTATTCCAGCCTAGAGGATTTGACGCGTGTGTCAGGAATCGGCCCCAAGCGGGTCGAGGCTTTACAGGGGATTGCCAGTGTCGGAAACTAAGAGCACACGCAAGAGTAAGATACAGCCGCTGGATAAACGCGCGCGTATCGAGCCACCGCCGCGGCCGCAGATACCCTTTCTGGTGTGGATTTTGCTGGCATTTTTGTTGGGTGCGACCCTGATGCACGTACGGCTTAGCGGCCTGT